>NZ_BAAAIZ010000002.1:0-18873 GCF_039526425.1 Streptomyces thermospinosisporus | reverse complement strand
CTGCGTCGTGCCGGGCGGTGCTGCCCCCGATCGATGAGGCGGTGCTGCTTCAGAGCTCGTACGTCGTGCCGGGCGCCGCGAGTTCCACCGGGCCGTCGTAGACCGCGCGGGCGTCGGCGAGGTTGATCTGGGGGTCGGTCCACGGGGGGATGTGGGTGAGGACCAGGCGGCGGGCCCCCGCGCGGGCCGCGGTCTCACCGGCCTCGCGGCCGTTGAGGTGCAGGTCCGGGATGCTCTCCTTGCCGTGCGTGAAGGCGGCCTCGCACAGGAAGAGATCGGCGTCCCGGGCCAGCTCCTCCAGCGCCGGGCTCACTCCTGTGTCGCCGGAGTACACAAGCGACCTCCCGTCGTGCTCGACGCGGATGGCGTACGCCTCCACCGGGTGGGCCACGCGCTCGGTGTGCACGGTGAACGGGCCGATCTCGAAGGTGGACGGCTTGACCGTGTGGAAGTCGAAGACCTCGCTCATCGAGGAGGCCGACGGGGTGTCCCCGTAGGCGGTGGTCAGCCGGTGCTCGGTGCCCTCGGGACCGTAGACGGGCAGGGGGGCGCAGCGGCCTCCGTCGTGCCGGTAGTAGCGCGCCACGAAGTAGGCGCACATGTCGATGCAGTGGTCGGCGTGCAGATGGCTGAGGAAGATCGCGTCGAGGTCGTAGAGACCGCAGTGGCGCTGCAGCTCGCCAAGGGCGCCATTGCCCATGTCGAGGAGCAGCCGGAAGCCGTCGGCCTCGACGAGGTAGCTCGAGCAGGCCGATTCCGCGGACGGGAACGACCCCGAGCAGCCGACGACGGTGAGCTTCATGAAGCAGAAACCTCCGCTGGCGGATATGGAGACACGGGGGTCGTGCGGTTTGTCGAGCGTAAGGCGCAAAACCTTCGGTCGCTCCTCCACCAGTGGCCGTTGTGGGCGAACTCACCTGAGCTGTCACCGGTTCGGCTGGAAGCGGGGCGTGCGAGGCACGTGCCGGGCGCCCGGCGGCGGACACACCGGCTTCCCTCCACCCTCCCCCTCCACCTTCCGGTCCGCACGTCCGGAGCGCCGGCGCACGCGGGTCGCGGGTAACGCAGGGAGAAGAGCCGGCCCGGAAAGCAGAACAGCAGCCCGCGCAGGTGATCAGGTGCTGCGCGGGCTGCTGTCGTGGACCGCTGCTGGGCCGGAGCCCGGTGTGGGGGCGGGGGTCAGGCCCAGAGCTGGCCCTGGAGGGTTTCGATGGCTTCCTCGGTGGTGGCCGCGGTGTAGACGCCGGTGGAGAGGTACTTCCAGCCGCCGTCGGCGACGACGAAGACGACGTCGGCGCTCTCGCCGGCCTTCTGTGCCTTCCTGGCCACGCCGATCGCCGCGTGCAGGGCGGCCCCGGTGGAGACGCCCGCGAAGATGCCCTCCTGGCGGAGGAGTTCGCGGGTGCGGGTGACCGCGTCGGCGGAGCCGACCGAGTAGCGGCTGGTCAGCACGGACGCGTCGTACAGCTCGGGGACGAAGCCCTCGTCGAGGTTGCGCAGGCCGTAGACCAGGTCGTCGTAGCGGGGCTCGGCGGCGACGATCTTCACATCGGGCTTGTGCTCGCGCAGATAGCGGCCGACGCCCATGAGGGTGCCCGTGGTGCCGAGGCCGGCGACGAAGTGGGTGATGGACGGGAGGTCGGCGAGGATCTCCGGGCCGGTGGTGGCGTAGTGCGCGCCCGCGTTGTCGGGGTTGCCGTACTGGTAGAGCATCACCCAGTCCGGGTGCTCGGCGGCCAGCTCCTTGGCGACGCGTACGGCGGTGTTGGAGCCGCCCGCGGCCGGGGAGGAGATGATCTCCGCGCCCCACATGGCGAGCAGTTCCCGGCGCTCCTGCGAGGTGTTCTCGGGCATCACGCACACCATGCGGTAGCCCTTGAGCTTCGCGGCCATGGCCAGCGAGATGCCGGTGTTGCCGGAGGTCGGCTCGAGGATGGTGCAGCCGGGCGTGAGCCGGCCGTCCTTCTCCGCCTGCTCGATCATGTACAGCGCGGGGCGGTCCTTGATGGAGCCGGTGGGGTTGCGGTCCTCCAGCTTGGCCCAGATCCGGACGTCGGCGGACGGCGAGAGCCGCGGCAGGCGCACCAGCGGGGTGTTGCCCACCGCGGCCAGCGGCGAGTCGTAGCGCATGGCCGCTGCTCAGGCCATCCCGCCGGCCACGGCCGGCAGGATCGTGACGTTGTCGCCGTCGCTGACCTTGGTCTCGATGCCGTCGAGGAAGCGCACGTCCTCGTCGTTGAGGTAGACGTTGACGAAGCGGCGCAGCTGGTCGCCGTCCACGATGCGGGCCTGGATGCCCGGATGCCGGGTCTCGAGGTCGGCGAAGAGCTCGGCGAGGGTGTTCCCGGTCCCCTCCACCGTCTTCTGGCCGTCGGTGTACTGGCGGAGGATGGTCGGGATGCGGACCTCGATGGCCATGGTGGAGGGCTCCTGTCGGAAGGGGTGGTCTGGCTCGTGTGGGCGCGCGACGCGGCCGCCGCGGCTGACTGGCCCGTGCGGCGGCGGGGGCGGGTCAACAGATGGCGCTGTTCAGCCTGCACAGGTCGACGTGCAGCCGCGCCACGAGCAGAGTGCCCGGCGCCGTTTCGCTCACGTCGAGAAGAACCATGCGGTCATCGTATCGATTCCCGGCCGGACCCCCGGAGTGTGATCTCACTCTTCGGACAGCTTTCATCCGCCATTCGGAACATGCCAGGTCGGCGGGCCGGCCGGGGCGGGCTCAGTACGACTCGACGACCTTGACCTCCTCCTCCGTGACCTCGCCCTCCACGATGCGGAACGAGCGGAACTGGAACTCGCCGGCGCCGTCGGTGTCGGCGGTGGAGACGAGCACGTAGTGGGCGTTCGGCTCGTTCGCGTAGGAGATGTCGGTGCGGGAGGGGTAGGCCTCGGTGGCGGTGTGGGAGTGGTAGATGACCACCGGCTCCTCGTCGTTGTCGTCCATCTCCCGGTACAGCTTCAGCAGGTCCTGGGAGTCGAACTCGTAGAACGTGGGCGAGCGGGCCGCGTTCAGCATCGGGATGAAGCGCTCGGGGCGGCCGGAGCCCACCGGCCCCGCGACGACGCCGCACGCCTCGTCGGGGTGGTCGGCGCGGGCATGGGCGACGATCTTGTCGTACAGAGCCTGGGTGATGGTCAGCATGGGGCTCAGGATAAGCGGACGGGCCGCCCCGTACCGAGGAGTGGTACGGGGCGGCCCGGATGCTGGACGCCCGGAGCGGCGGCGGCAGGGGGTGCCACGAGAACTCCCTGCCGGCGGGCGTCCCTTCGAAGAACCCGCGGAACCCGCGTGCCCGGTCAGCCGATCTTCTCGAGCTCCGGCTCGCGGCGCTCGGCGATGTGCGGGTTGCGGTTCTTCATGATCGCCCAGCCGGCGGCCAGGGCCACGGCCCAGCCGGCCGCCACGTAGAGGCAGATCCGCGCGTCCTTGTCGTAGGCGATCATGCCGGTCACGCCGATCAGGAAGAGCAGGGCGACCCAGCTGAACAGCGAACCGCCGGGGGCCGGGAAGGGGGAGGCGGGCAGCCGCCCGGCGTCGACCCCGGCGCGATAGCGGATGTGGCTGATGAGGATCATCATCCAGGTCCAGATGCCGGCCGCGGTGGCGACGGAGGTGACGTAGAGGAACGCCTTCTCCGGCACCACGTAGTTGAGGATCACGCCGATGCCCATGAGCGCCACGGAGACCGTGATACCGACGGCGGGCGTCTTGCGGGCGTTGAGCTTGGAGAAGGCCTGCGGGGCTTCGCTGTTGGCGGCCAGGTCGCGCAGCATCCGGCCGGTGGAGTACATGCCCGAGTTGCAGGACGACAGGGCCGCGGTGAGCACCACGAAGTTCACGATGCCGGCGGCGAGCGGGATGCCGATCTTGCCGAAGGCGTGCACGAAGGGGCTCTCGCCGGCGGAGAACTCGGTCCACTTGACCACGGAGAGGATCACCAGCAGGGCGCCGACGTAGAAGACGATGATGCGCCAGGGCAGGGTGTTGATGGCCTTGGGCAGGGTCTTCTCGGGGTTCTCGGACTCGCCCGCGGTGACGCCGACCAGCTCGACGGCGAGGTAGGCGAACATGACGCCCTGGAGGGTCATCAGGCTGGAGCCGATGCCGTTGGGGAAGAAGCCGTCGTGCGACCAGAGGTTGGAGACGGCGGCGGTGTCACCGGCGTCGGAGAAGCCGAGGGTGAGCACGCCGAGGCCGATCACGATCATGCCGATGATCGCGGTGACCTTGATCATCGAGAACCAGAACTCGACCTCGCCGAAGATCTTGACGGAGATCAGGTTGACGCCGAACAGCACCACGAGGAAGACCAGGGCGCTGACCCACTGCGGGATCTCCGGGAACCAGAAGTGGATGTAGATCGCGGCGGCCGTGAGCTCGGCCATGCCGGTGACCACCCACATCAGCCAGTAGGTCCAGCCCGTGACGAACCCGAAGAACGGGCCGAGGAACTCTCGGGCGTACTCGGCGAAGGAGCCGGAGACGGGCCGGTAGAGGAGCAGTTCGCCCAGGGCCCGCATGATGAAGAAGATGACGACGCCCGCGAGGGCGTACATGAGGACGATGCTGGGGCCGGCCTTGGCGATGTTCGCGCCGGCGCCCATGAACAGGCCGACGCCGATGGCGCCGCCGATCGCGATCATCTGGACCTGGCGGCTGCCGAGCCCTCGTTCGTATCCCTCTTCAGGGGTCTGGGTGACCTTCGCAGAGGTCATGTCGTGCGCCTTTCTCCATGCCGACCCGGGCCGCAGGTCGGCCGCGGATCGGGTCTCGATCCCCCCGGACTGATGGAGCTGAGCGGACCGCGAGATTCCGCTCGATGCCTGGCCGGTGGTGACCGACCGGTGGCGCACCCGTCCGAACATTCGGGTGGTGTTCGGCGGGCGGTCGTGAAGATTTATCACGGCCGCACCATTGATCACTGGGTGGATTGTGGCGCACGCCACGGCAAGAACCGGACAAAGCGCGCCCCACGGACCCATACGAGGCGGATCTTTTGACCCGATCGTTAATCGGATTTGAGCATCCTCTGAGCGAACGCGTCAGCGGAGATGTCCGGACTTTCCCGGTCGATTCCGGGCGTGGAAGGGCGCGGATGCGCGGCGTTCACCGCGTCAGCGCGAGCGGGAGCGTGCGGGCGCTCACGGCATCAGCGCGAGCGCGAGCGGGAGCGTGCGGGCGCTCACGGCATCAGCGCGAGCGCGAGCGGGAGCGTGCGGGCGCTCACGGCATCAGCGCGAGCGCGAGCGGGAGCGCGCGGGAGCTCACGGCATCAGCGCGAGCGGAAGCGAGCGGAAGCGCGCGGGAGCTCACGGCATCAGCGCGAGCGGAAGCGAGCGGAAGCGCGCGGGAGCTCACGGCATCAGCGCGAGCGGAAGCGAGCGGAAGCGAGCGGAAGCGCGCGGGAGCTCACGGCATCAGCGCGAGCGGAAGCGGGCGGGAGCTCACGGCATCAGCGTCGAGACGAGCGTCTCCTGGAGTCCGCCGAGCCAGAGGTAGGCCATCACCATCGGCTTGCGCGGGTCGTCGTCCGGGAGACGGTAGAGGACCTCGGTGTCGTCCTCGTCGTCGATCTGGAGGCGGGCGCCGATCGCCAGGCGCAGATCGTTCAGCGCGCCGAGCCACTGCTTGGACTCCTCCGGCGACAGCTTGAGCACCGCCACGCCCTCGCCGGCCGCGGCGAGGGCGTCCAGGGACCGGATCACCGCGAGGGCGTTCTCGCGCTTGCCGGCCCGCAGGTCGTTCTCGGTGTAGCGGCGGAACTCGGCGGAGTACGCCCGCTGCTCCTCGGCCTGCTCCGGGGAGGCGGAGCCCTCCGGGTCGCAGTAGGCGTCCGGGAAGAGGCGGCGCAGCACCGGGTCGGCGGGGGGTTCGCTGGGGCCGTCGGAGAACAGCTCGGCGAGCGGGTCGGCCGGGGCGTCATCGGCGGGGCCTGGGCCGATCAGCTCCATCAGCTGCACGGCCAGGGACCGGATGATGGAGATCTCGACCTCGTCGAGCGCGACGGCCGCGCCGCCGCCGGGGAGCGGTTCGAAGTGTCCTGGCATGGAGGCGATTCGCTACTTCCGGTCCTGTTGGAGGGTGGCCCACAGACCGTAGCCGTGCATGGCCTGGACGTCCCGCTCCATCTCCTCGCGGGTGCCGCTCGACACGACCGCGCGGCCCTTGTGATGGACGTCGAGCATGAGCTTGGTGGCCTTGTCCTTGGAGTAGCCGAAGTACGTCTGGAAGACGTACGTCACATAGCTCATGAGGTTGACCGGGTCATTGTGGACGATCGTGACCCAGGGGACGTCCGGCTCGGGTACGGCGAAGCTCTCCTCCGCCGACTCGGTGCGTTCGATCTCCAACGGTGCGGGTGACGTCACACTGCCCATGCTGCCACGCCTCCCAGAAATCGTCACACCGACGAAAAGGGAGTACCATCGTGCGTGACGGATCTTCCGGGGACGGTCCCCGGACCCCGGCCGCTTACGGGGTGGGGTGCCCTGCGAGACGAACCAGGAGTATTCGGAGTGGGCGTTGCGGATCTCGGGCTGCCGGTGGAAGTTCCCTCGACGGCCCTCTTCACGGACCACTACGAGCTGACCATGCTGCAGGCCGCGCTGAAGGGCGGTACGGCCGACCGGCGCAGCGTCTTCGAGGTGTTCACCCGGCGGCTGCCGGAGGGCCGGCGCTACGGCGTGGTGGCCGGCACCGGGCGGGTGCTGGACGCGCTGGAGAACTTCCGGTTCGACGAGGGCGTGCTGGAGTTCCTGCGCGAGCGCCGGATCGTCGACGAGGAGACGCTGCGCTGGCTCGCGTCGTACCGCTTCTCGGGTGACGTCTACGGCTACCCGGAGGGCGAGGTGTACTTCCCGGGCTCGCCGATCCTGCGGGTCGAGGGCAGCTTCGCCGAGTGCGTGCTGCTGGAGACGGTGATCCTGTCCATCCTCAACCACGACTCGGCGATCGCCGCGGCGGCCTCCCGGATGTCCTCGGCCGCCGGTGACCGGCCGCTGATCGAGATGGGCGCGCGGCGCACCCACGAACTGGCGGCGGTGGCCGCCTCGCGCGCCGCGTACATCGGGGGCTTCGCCTCCACCTCCGACCTGGCGGCGGGCTTCCGCTACAACATCCCCACCGTCGGCACCTCGGCGCACGCCTTCACGCTGCTGCACGACACCGAGCGGGACGCCTTCCGGGCCCAGGTCGACAGCCTCGGCCGGGGCACCACGCTGCTGGTGGACACGTACAACGTCGCCGAGGCGGTCCGCACGGCGGTGGAGATCGCGGGGCCGGAGCTGGGCGCGGTGCGCATCGACTCCGGCGACCTGCTGCTGATCGCGCACCGGGTGCGCCAGCAGCTGGACGAGCTGGGGGCGAAGAACACGAAGATCATCGTGACGTCGGACCTGGACGAGTACGCCATCGCCTCGCTGGCGGCGGCGCCGGTGGACGGATACGGCGTCGGCACCCGGCTGGTCACCGGCTCCGGGCACCCGACCTGCTCCATGGTCTACAAGCTGGTCGCCCGGGCCGAGTCCTCCGACCCGCAGGCGCCGCTGGTGCCGGTGGCGAAGAAGTCGGTGGGCGGCAAGACGTCCATCGGCGGCCGCAAGTGGGCCGCGCGGCGGCTGGACGAGGAGGGCGTGGCCGAGGCCGAGGTGATCGGCACCGGTCCCGTGCCGGACGAGCTGGCCGACCGGCAGCTGCTGGTGCAGCTGATCAAGGGCGGTGAGGTGCTCGCCCGCGAGCCGCTGGACACCGCCCGTGACCGGCACGCGGCGGCCAAGGCAGGGCTTCCGCTCTCCGCTACACAGCTCTCCCGAGGGGAACCCGTCATTCCGACGGAGTACGTCAAGTCAGGCTCGGGTAACTAGGAGGTGTCCGGTCTGCCGGGGCCCTGCATGCCCGGTCTGAACCAACAGCATCTGTCCGGTCTGCCGGGGCCCTGTCAGTGCCGTCCGTCATTCAATAGGCTCGGAAGTTCACCGGCCGGGCCCGCTTCTCACCCGACCCCATAGTCGAAGGACTCCGACCATGCGCCGCGCCTTGATCGTCGTCGATGTGCAGAACGACTTCTGTGAAGGGGGCAGCCTCGCCGTGGCCGGTGGGGCGGAGGTGGCTGCCGCGATCACCGAGCTGATCGGGCAGGCACCGGCCGGCTACCGGCACGTGGTGGCCACCAGGGACCACCACATCGCCCCCGGAGGACACTTCGCCGACAACCCGGACTACGTCCACTCCTGGCCCGCCCACTGCGTCGCCGGGACCGAGGGAGTCGGCTTCCACCCGAACTTCGCCCCGGCGGTGGCCTCCGGCTCCGTCGACGCCGTCTTCGACAAGGGTGCCTACTCGGCGGCCTACAGCGGCTTCGAGGGCACCGACGAGAACGGCGTGAAGCTGGCGGACTGGCTCCGCGAGCGGGGGATCGACGAGGTCGACATCGTCGGCATCGCCACGGACCACTGCGTCCGCGCCACCGCCCTGGACGCCGTGAAGGAGGGCTTCCGCACCCGCGTCCTCCTCGACCTCACCGCGGGCGTCTCCCGCGAGACGACCGAACGTGCTTTGGAGGAACTCCGCCAGGCCGGCGTCGAACTCATCGGCAAGCCGGTCGTCCACTCCGCTCAGTAGTCCCAGCGCTACTGCGGGCATTCGTGCAGGCATCCGGCGTGGGTGCCGGCCGGGGGTGGATTTGCGCTGGCCCCGCTGGAGGGGGTGCCTCCCCCACTCTCGGCTGCGCTCGAGCGGGGGGACCCCCATCGCCCCAGGCGGCACGAATGCCCGCAGTCGGGCGGGGGACGCCCGCTGTCACGTCTGCGGTGTCCGTCTGAGCAGCGCGCGGATGGGATGCCACAGCTCCACGGTGAGGTCGGCCGAGAGGTCGGACGTGGGGGCCGTGCGCCATATGAGGCCGTCGGGGTGGTGCAGGACCGCGGTGATCTCGTCCGGCGTGGGCGGGGCCGCATTGCCCCGGAGGTAGATCGCCCGCAGCCCCAGGTTGCGCAGCCTGGTCAGGGCGCGCGCCCGGTTCTGGGCGTGCACGAGCACACGCACCCCGGACGGTGCCTCGGCGGCGGGGCTGGGCAGGTTCAGTGCCACGACCACCGTGCCGTTCGGCAGCTTGCAGAAACCTCCTGCGGCCATCTGGTCATACCCCCGTGTCAGCCGGTGTCGATCCGTGTGTCAATAAGAGAACCACAGGACGCACCTAAACACGGATCGGCGGTGACCCGCCAGGGGGTCACCGCCGATCACGCTCTGACCTGGGCAGATGCTGTTTACCTGCCCGCAGGAGCGACCTCGAGCTCGATCGTCGAGCCGTCCTTCGCCTCCTTCAGGATCTTGATCTTCGTGTTGGTGTCAGTGATCTTGACGCTGCCCGTCGGGTTCGCCTCGTCGTAGTAGTCGTTCTTCCGGTCGTTGAAGACCGAGACGCCCTTCGAGCCCGGGATCCACTTCGCCACGTCCGCCTTGTGCAGCGTCATCCCGTCGGTGCGGAACTTGCTGAACGTGGCGTCGTAGGTCTGGATGCGGTTGCGCATCAGCGTGCCGTCGGTCCACTTCAGCGCGTCCGGGTGGGAGTCGATCGGCAGGATCAGACCGGTGCCGGGGTGCTGGCTGGTGTTGTTGTCCTGCTGGGAGGTGTCCCACTTCCAGATCAGCAGACCGTTCTGGTACGCGAAGTGCTCGACCCAGTCCGGGCGGGAGGTGAAGCCGAAGTTGTACGGGCCGACCTTGAGGGTCTTGTCGTAGGAGACGTACTGCCGGTTCTCGGCGATGTAGTACTGCTCGTAGTCCTTGGTGAAGGACGCGCCGACGCGGGTGAAGCCGTTGGCCTTCCAGGCGTCGTCCGCGGTCTCGGCGTTGTCGGTGAACACCGCCTCGCCGTCCGCGGTCACCGAGATCGCGTCGGCCGTGAAGCCCTTCTGGGCCACGCCGCCGTCGGTCTGGTAGCGGAAACGCAGGTCGATCTTCTGGCCGACGTAGGCGTCCAGGCTGAACGCGAACTTCTTGTAGCCGTCGAGCGTGCCGTGCAGCGCGGGCTTGTCGCTGCCGTCGCGCGGGATCGGCCGGCCGTCCACCGTGCCGTCGATCGCGGTCCAGTTGGCGCCGCCGTCGGTCGACACCTCGGTGTAGAGGTAGTCGTAGTTGGCCTCGATGTCGTACCAGCCGTCGAAGGTCAGCTCGGCCTTGGACTTGCCGGTGAGGTCCACCGAACGGGTCAGCGTGTTGCGCAGGTCGTCACCGCTGCCGGACCACCACTGGGTCTTGCCCTCGGCCGGCTCGATGATCTCGGTGGTGACGGCCTTCCTGGGAAGGTTCACCACCAGCGCCTGCTTGTGCTTGGTGTTGTACTCGGCAACGCCCAGCTTGTGCCAGGAGTTGACCCCGGCCTTGGCGGTGTCGTAGTTCAGCCAGCCCAGCTGCAGCTTGTCCCAGGCGGTCATGTCGCCGGGGAGGTCACCGATCTCCTTCTTGCCCGTGCCGAGCCAGGAGCCGGACGACATCAGCGTCCAGAAGCCGGTGCCGTTCTCGCCGCCCGCGGTGTCGTAGAGGTCCGGCAGACCGAGGTCGTGGCCGTACTCGTGGGCGAAGACGCCGAGTCCGCCGTTCTCCGGCTGGATGGTGTAGTCGCCGACCCAGATGCCGGTGTCGCCGATCTTCGCGCCGCCGAGCTTGTTGAAGTCGGGGCCGGTGGCGCCGGCGTCGGTGCCGAAGGCGTACCAGCGGTGGGCCCAGATCGCGTCCTCGCCCTGGACGCCGCCGCCGGCGGACTCGTCCTCACCGGCGTGCACGATCTGGAAGTGGTCGATGTAGCCGTCGGGCTCGTTGAAGTCGCCGTCGCCGTCGTAGTCGTAGCGGTCCCACTCGTCGTAGCGGGCGACGTCCGCCTTGATCTGGGCGTCGGTGCGGCCGGCCTTCTTCTGCTGCTCCACCCAGGCGTTCAGACCGTCGCTGACGACGTTCCACACGCTCGGGCAGTTGCTGTCGCCGCAGGCGTTGTTGCCGTAACGGGCCTCGTTGTAGGGGACCTTGACCCAGTCGGAGACCTCGCCGTCGACCGAGTAGCGGCCGGAGGACTGCTTCTCGTAGTACGTCTTGACCGAGTCGACGCCCTTGCCGTGGCCGAAGTACAGATCCTCGAAGTACTGCTGGTTGTAGTCCTCGCGCCAGGCCGTGGAGTTGTCCTTGGTGCGGTCCGGCTTGGCTATCTGGTTGTGCAGGGGACCGGGGGTGCCGCCGTAGCGGCTGTCTATCTGGTCCCCGAACTCCACCAGGATGGTGAAGATCTTGTCGGTCTTCTCCCGGCCGAGCTCGACGTACTTGCTGTCACCCTTCTTGCTCTTGAGCTGGACGACCTTCGAACCGTCGCGCTTCTTCACCGAAGCCTTGCCGGAGAGGACCTGATGCAGGGCCTCCTCGCGCTGGGCGGCCTGAGTGTCGCTCAGGGGGCCCTTGAGATCGTGCGAGTCCGTGCCCTTCGCAGGGTGCGGGTCGTGACGGTCCACGGTCTGCGGCCGGGCCGGCGAGTCCGCCTGCGCGATGCCGGCGGCCGACAGCGTGGCAGTGGCCGTCGCGAGCGCGACAGCGGTGGCCGCCGCTCTGAACGTCCAGGGTCTACTGGTCACTTGAGTTCCTCCCCCGCGTGCGCGTGCGCGGATGGGGGGCAGATGCGGTGCAAGATCCACGCACGCGTGATCAACGCGTGTAGTCAAGTGACGACATTTGACTAGAGGTTCGCCAGAAAAGACAGACCTTGACTTGGACAAGTCAAGTGCATTATGCAGAAGCCGATGTTCGCTTAACGGACAGCAGAGGTCAACGCATCACAGTCCGAACCGGGTTGCATGTGACACCGGCGCATGCGTCTGTCCACTGTGCGGACACCATGACTCCGTGCGCCCCCCGTGCACCGACCCTGTCGGTTAGGTCACGCTTACTGTCCGTTCCGCTCGGGCACGCTCGCGGTTAGAGTCGCTTGGCGGAACGCCATTTGAGCCGGCGGAATGCCAGGCCGACAGCCCCCGACTTCGAGGACACGATGGCCATGCCCCGTCCGACTGTCGCTCAGTTCGCCTACGGTTCGTGCACCGTGGTCCTGTCCACCCTCGCCCTGCTGCTGGCGTCCCGGACCAGTTCCGCGGCCGGGACGGCGGCCGTCGCCGTCGCGGCTCTCGCCCTCGGACTGCTGGTGGCGGTGAAGGCTCCGGGCGCCCGCCGCACCCGTCGGCTCTCGGTGGTACGCCCCGCCCCCGCCCGTCCGGCACCGGCCGCGTCCGCGGAGCCGGTACGGGCCACGGTCCCCGCTCCGGTCCGCGAGAGCGTGCGCGAACCCGTACGGGAGCGGGCGGCGTCCTGAGCCCTGCCTCTGCCGCGGCCCGCTGGGGATCCGAGGGTCAACGCGTGCTGACCACCACGGTCTTGGCCGCCTTGTCGTGCAGGCCCTGCTTGTAGGGGCGGTCGAAGAAGCTCCAGCCGCCCGCGATCGCGGTCCACACGCAGGCGCAGCAGAAGGCGAACGGCAGCCAGAGCACCGCGGCGCGGATGAGGGAGGTCTGCGTCGAGGGGGTGGCCCCGTCGTTGAGGTTCGCCACGCGCATGTGCAGCAGCTGCTTGCCGAGGGTCTGCCCGTTGCGGGCGGTCAGCACGGTGTCGTAGGCGATGTACAGGACGGCGCCGATGACGGACTGCCCGAGGGTGTTGCCGACCTCCACCTGGTCGCTGTCCCACTGGTACTGGTTGAAGTTGAACGCCCAGGAGAGCAGCCAGACCACCACGCCGACCAGGATCATGTCGATGATGCGGGCGAGGGTGCGCTTGGCGCTGTCGGCGAGCGGGGGCATGCCGGCGAGCGGGTCGCCGCGACCGCCCGGACCCGTGCCGTAGGGACTGCCGGGGCCTCCCGGCCCTCCGGGTCCGCCCGGACCTCCTGGGCCTCCGCCGCCGTAGGGGCCACCACCGCCGCCGGGGCCGTACGGGCTGCCGCCGCCCGAACCGTAGGGGTCGCCGCCACCGCCGCCGGGGTACGGCGGAGGCTCGTCGCCGTACGGGGAGCCGGAGGGAGAGCCCGATCCCGGAGGCTGCCCGGGGCCCTCACCCGGCGGGGGCTGCTTCTTGAACGGGTCGTCGTCGGACTGACCGGAGCCGTGGGGCGGTTCGGTGCTCATGGCCCGAGTGGACCGCACTCCCCCGCCCCGTGCATCCGGCGAGCCGCCGTCCGGAGTACCGCCGTCAGCCCGCCACGAAGGTATGGGCCGCCTTGTCGTGCCAGCACTGCCGCCACGGCTTGTCGAACAGGCACCACAGCACACCGATCACCCCCACGACCAGCAGCCCGGGGACGCAGTAGACCAGCCAGCGGCGCAGGGCCGCGCCGAACTCCGGTGTCTCGTGCGCCTCGATGTCCCGGACCTCCAGGCCCAGCAGCTTCTTGCCCAGGGTGCGGCCCCATGTGACGGTGGGCAGCACCTCGGTGAGCACCCCGGCGACCAGCAGGACGGCGAGGACGATGCCGAGGTGGACCGAGGTCGTGCCGTCGATCAGCCACACCGTGACGGTCTCGCCGGAGAGCTTGGCCGCGTCGATCTTCGCGTTGATGTGGTCGACGGCCTTGATGCCGAGCGGTACGGCGGCCACCGAGGTGAGGGCGCCGACGACGAGGGTGTCCAGCAGCCGGGCCACGAGCCGCTTGCCGAGCCCGGCGGGACGGGCGGACGCCTGGCGCCGCGCGGCGGCCTGGAAGGGGTCCTCCACCGGTGGCTTCCACGGCACGACCGGCGGTTCCTCCCCGCCCGCCAGCCGGTGCACCTGCTGCGCCCACGAGGCCTGCCCGCCACCGGGACCGCTGGTCAGCGGCGCGGCACCGGGAGCGGCGGCCTGCGGCGGTACGGCGGGGTTCGGGGCGGCGGGAGCGGCAGGGGTCGCGGGGGCGGCGGTGCCCGGCTGAGGGGCGGTGCCCGCGGCGCCCGGGGCCGTACGGCCGGCGGCCTGCGGGGCGGCGCCACCGGCCTGCGGGGGCACGGCGGAGGCGCTCCCGGGAGTGGCGGAGGCCGAGGAAGCGGACGCCTGCTGAGGGCCGGACAGGGCGGTGGGGGCGGCGGACGTGCCGCCGGAAGCGGCGGCGCCCGTCTTCCCGGTGCGGCGCGGGGAGACCGCGCGGAAGGTCATCGTGCCCGGGTCGTCGTCGCCGGCGTCCGAAGCAGCGGCGGACCCCGGTTTCGGCTTGCGGAAGACGAAGGTGTTGCCCCCGGCTGCGGAGTCCTGCGGCTCGGACGAGCTTGCGGCGCCGGCCGTTCCTGCGGCGGCCGTGGTCCCCTTGGCGCCCGTGGAGCCCGTGGAGCCCGCGGTCCCGGCGGGCTTCACCGCGGCCGCGTCGGAGGTGCCCCGAGCAGAGCCGCTCGCGTCCGCACCGGACGTGCCGGGCGCGCCGGTTGCGCCGGTTGCGCCGGTTGCGCCGGTTGCGCCGGTTGCGCCGGTTGCACTGGTCGTGCCCGCGCCGCCCGCCGCGCCCTGCTCGGGGTCGTTTCGCGGGCCCGGGGTGTGCGGCACCCTCGGGTCCGTGCCCCAGGAGACCTTCTGGTCCCGGTCGCCGCCGAAGCCGGACTGGCGGGAGCGGTCGGCGGTCCAGGCGGAGGCGGGCTCGGGGCGGTTGCCGTGCTGGGAATCGGCAGCGGGGGCAGTACTGGACTGCTCCTCGACCGGGTCCTCGTCGAAGAAGTGCGGCCCGGTCTCCTCCACGGAGGGCACCACACCGGGCGGCGGTGCCAGCGACTCCCCGTTCGCGGGTGCCGGGCGGCTGGTGCCCGGGACCCACGAGGATCCGTTCCAGTACCGGACGTATCCGGGAATGGACGGATCCGGGTAGTACCCTGCGCGGGGCTTGTCGTCGCCTGGTGCCGGGGTTGGGGCGCTCATGTCCGTCGTCCCGTATCTGCTCGGGGGTGGGTCGGGGGGCTCCACATCTATCAGACCCGCGCAAGTACCTGGGCCCGTCCCACCGGACCCACCCCTTCGGGGCACGGTTGTGGTACTCCCCGGTGACGCACCGCGAAAAAGTTTCCCGGACCCGCGTAATGCCTCCGCGTCCGCCCGCTCTCTCCTCCCGACAGCCCTTCAAGGGTGCCTTTCACAGGAGAGGAACACACACCATGCACATCGTGGTGGAGCGCGAACTCGACGTGCGGCTCGTCCTTGCGCCGGAGCGGAGCGTCCCGGTGGCGGCCCGGCTCGCCTACCGCAGCGACGACCCCTACGCCGTCCACATCACCTTCCACATCGGCTCCGCGTCTCCCGTGCGGTGGACGTTCGCCCGGGACCTGCTGATCGAGGGCGTCTTCCGGCCCTGCGGCCACGGGGACGTGCGGGTGTGGCCGTCGAAGACGGACGGGCACGGCGTCGTGCTGATGGCGCTCGCCTCCCCCGACGGGGAGGCCCTGCTGGAGGCCCCCACGGCGCAGGTGTCGGCCTGGCTGGAGCGGACGCTGCGTGCGGTGCCGCCGGGCAGCGAGGGCGAGCAGCTCGGTCTGGACGACGGGCTGGCCGGGCTGCTGGCCCAGTGACCCGGCGGCGCCGGGGTCAGAACAGCTTGCCCGGGTTGAGGATGTTCAGCGGGTCGAAGACCTGTTTGACGGCCCGCTGCATCTCCAGTCCCACCGGGCCGAGTTCGCGGGCCAGCCACTCCTTCTTCAGCACGCCCACGCCGTGTTCCCCGGTGATGGTGCCGCCGAGTTCCAGGCCGAGCGCCATGATCTCGTCGAAGGACTCGCGGGCCCGCCGGGACTCCTCGGGGTCCTGGGCGTCGAAGCACACGGTGGGGTGGGTGTTGCCGTCGCCCGCGTGGGCGACGACGCCGATGGTCAGCCCGTGCTTCTCGGCGATCCGCTCGACGCCGTCGATGAGTTCGCCGAGCCGGGAGCGGGGCACGCACACGTCGTCGATCATCGTGGTGCCCTTGACCGCCTCCAGGGCGACCAGCGACAGGCGCCGCGCCTTGAGCAGCATCTCGGACTCGGCGGCGTCGTCCGCCGGGACGACCTGGGTGGCGCCGGCCGCCTCGCACAGCGCGCCGACGGCGGCCAGGTCGGCGGCGGGGTCGGTGGTGTCGAACGCGGCCAGCAGCAGCGCCTCGGTGGAGTCCGGCAGTCCCATGTGTGCCAGGTCGTTGACCGCCTTGACGGTCGTACGGTCCATCAGCTCCAGCAGCGAGGGGACGTGCCCGCCCGCCATGATCCGGCAGACCGCGTCGCAGGCGGCGGCGCCGGAGGAGAACTCGGCGGCCAGCACCAGCTGCTCGGGCGGCTTGGGGCGCAGGGCGAGAATCGCGCGGACAACGATGCCGAGGGAGCCCTCGGAGCCGACGAACAGCCGGGTCAGGTCGTATCCGGCGACCCCCTTGGCGGTGCGGCGGCCGGTGGACATCAGCCGGCCGTCGGCCAGCACCACGTCGAGGCCGAGGACGTACTCGGCCGTCACGCCGTACTTGACGCAGCACAGGCCGCCGGAGGCGGTGCCGATGTTGCCGCCGATGGTGCACTGCTCCCAGCTGGAGGGGTCCGGCGGGTAGTACAGGCCGTGCTCGCCGACCGCGCGGGACAGATCGGCGTTGACGACGCCGGGTTCGACGACGGCGATCCGGTCGACGGGGCTGATCTCCAGGATGCGGTCCATTCTGGTCAGGGACAGCACGATGCAGCCGTCGGTGGCGTTGGCGCCGCCGGACAGGCCGGTGCGGGCGCCCTGCGGCACGACCGGGACGCGCAGCTCGGTGGCGGTGCGCATGACGTGCTGGACCTGCTCGACGGTGCGCGGCAGGACGACCACGGCGGGGCTGCCTGCGGGGCAGAAGCTCGCCATGTCGTTGGCGTAGGAGGCGGTGACGTCCGGGTCGGTGAGGACGGCCTCGGCGGGCAGCCCGCGAAGCAGCCCGTCGACGAGGGGTCCGGCCGCCACCGTGTCTTCGTCGCGGCGCGCTTCGATACGGCTCATGATCACAGCCTGGCACCCGGGGCCATCGGTGTGAACCCCGCGTACGGCAGCCGCAGCACTCGGGGTGTGATCGTCGTACCAGCGCGGGGTGTGCCGCACAGTGTGCGCCATGGAGGACAAGCCAGACGACAAGCCGGGGGGCGAAGCGGTCGGCACATGGAACGGCACGGCGGGCGAAGGGCCGGGCGCCCGGGCGGACGGAACGCCGGGCAGGGAGCCGGACGCCCGCCCGCCCGGCGCATCGGACGACGAGCCGGGCGGCGAGCGGGAGGGCGGGCCGGGCGGCGAGCAGGAGGGCCGGCCGACCGGTGACGGCGCGCTCCCGGAGCCCCGCCGCACCGGCCGGCTCCGGGTGCTGCACGCCTCGGTCGCCGGGTGTGCGGTGCTCGGCGGGTTGCTGGTGCTGCTGCCGCTGGGGTGGGGGGACGACGGGCCGCCGGAGCCGACGCCGGGGGCGCGGGCGATGGCGGCGGTCACCAGCGGGGTGCCGGCCTCGATGCCGGATCTGCAGGTGCTCGTCGAGGAGCGCGAGCGGCATCTGAGGAAGCATCCGCGGGACGCCCGGGCCTGGGCGGTGCTCGGCACTGCCCGGGTGGAGCAGGGGCGGCGGCTGGCGGACCCGTCCGCCTACCCGCGGGCCGAGCGGGCGCTGCGGACCTCGCTGAAGGTGCGGCCGGAGCGGAACGCGGCGGCGCTGCGCGGCCTGGCGGCCCTGGCCAACGCCCGCCGGGACTACCCGGCGGCCCGCACGTGGGGCGAGGCCGCGCGGAAGCTGGAGCCGGGGCAGTGGACGACGTACCCGCTGCTGATCGAGGCGTACGGCGGGCTCGGTGACTACGAGACCGTGGGGCGGCTGCTGGACCGGCTGATCAAGCTGCGCAAGGACCCGGCGGTGATGGCGGTGACGGCGGCCGTGTACCGGGACCGGGGCTGGCGGGAGGACGCGGCGGCGCAGCTGGCCGACGCGGCGGCGGCCACCGTCGACCCGGCGGAGCGGGCGGCGTATGTGGAGCGGGCCGGGCAGCTCGCCTGGGAGCGGGGCGATCTGACCGAGGCGCTGCACCACTTCCAGGAGGCGGTACGGCTCGACCCCGACCAGCGGGCGGCCCAGGCGGGGCAGGGCAGGGTGCTGGCGGCGATGGGGCGGACCACGGCGGCGCTGAGCGCCTACCGGGTGGCGCTGGAGAAGCAGCCGCGGCCCGAGTACGCGCTGGAGCTGGGCGAGCTGTACGCCTCGCTGGGCATGCCGCGGGCGGCGGGCGTGCAGTACGACGTGCTGCGCGAGCGGGTCCGGCGGGCGGCCGCGGGCGGGGTGGACGAGAACCTGGTGCTGGGCCGGTTCGAGGCGGACCACGGGGATCCGCGGGCGGCGGTCAGGCGGCTGCGGGCGGAGTGGGAGCGGCAGCCGTCGACGGCGGTGGCGGATGCTCTGGGCTGGGCGCTGCACCGGGCCGGGGAGCACGAGGAGGCGCTCGGTTTCGCGAGGCGTGCGACGGAGGGCGAGCACGGCGGCGGGGTGCGCAGCGCGCTGTACGCCTTCCACCGGGGGATGATCGAGCGGGAGCTGGAGGAGTACGGGGCGGCGCGGCGGCATCTCCGGGAGGCGCTGCGGATCAACCCGTACTTCTCCCCGCTGAAGGTGCGCGAGGCGCGGGCGGCGCTGGCCCGGCTGGGCGAGCCGCCGGTCGAGGCCGGGGCGTACGTGTCGTGACGCGACGGGGCGGGCAACCCCCGTGGTTGCCCGCCCCGCCCGCTGGTGGCGGCGTCAGGACCGCCGGCGCGGCACGGCGTCAGGACCGCCGGCGCGGCACGGGGTCAGGACCGCCGGCGCGGCACGGCGTCAGGACCGCCCGTTCACCGCCGGCGCCGCACGCCCTGCCCGGCCGGACCCGGCCGTC
>NZ_BAAAIZ010000001.1:96157-120788 GCF_039526425.1 Streptomyces thermospinosisporus | reverse complement strand
CTGCGGGGTCCGCTGTGGGGTCGGCCGGGGGATCCGGCGAGGGGTTGGCTGCGGGGTCCGTTGTGGGGTCGGCCGGGGGATCCGGCGAGGGGTTGGCTGCGGGGTCCGTTGTGGGGTCGGCCGGGGGATCCGCCGAGGGGTTGGCTGCGGGGTCCGCTGAGGGGTCGGCCGGGGGATCGCCCGACGGGTCCGCTGTGGGGTCCGCCGAGGGGTCGGCTGCGGGGTCCGCTGAGGGGTCGGCTGGCGGGTCCGCTGAGGGGCCCGCCGAGGGATCCGCCGAGGGGGCGTCGGCCGAGGCGCAGGCGGAGGATCGAGCCGCCGCGCAGGCCGAGGCGTTCACCGCGGCGTACGCCGCGATCGTCCGGCTGCACGAGGAGACGGACGGGCTCACCCCGCACCAGGAGGCGCGGCTGCTGCGGCTGCGGGTCACCGCGCTCGCCCTGCGGCTGCAGACCTCGCGGGCCGAGGAGCACATCGCCCCGGTCTTCGACGAGATCGACCTGCTGGACGAGTTCGCCACCCGGCACGACATCCGCAGCCAGATCTCCGGCGCCCGGCTGATGCGCGCCACCACCTATGCCATGTCCGGCGATCTGCCCGCCGCCGTCAGAGAGCTCGACGCCCTCCGCGACCGGCTGCAGGAGCACGGCCCCGCCTGGCATCTGCCCCGCACGCTCGGACTGCGCGGCAAGCTCCAGCTCGGCCTCCGGGACGCCGAGACCGCCTACGCGGACCTGTCCGAGGCGCTGCGCCTGAGCGCCCAGTGGCCCGCCGACGGGGCCGGCGCCGCCCGCGCGCACGGCGATCTGGCCGAGGCCTGCCTGCATCTGGGCCGCCCCGACGAGGCCCTGCGTCACCTGACCCGCTCCGCGGAGCTGGAGATGCGCTGCGGCAGCCGCTTCGCCGCGTTCTGCACCTACAGCGGCGCCGCCCAGCTCACCCTGGACCTCGGCCGGGTCGAGGACTGCATCGCCCTGCTCGACTCGCTGCTGGCCGAACCGGACGCCGCCGCGGGCGAGCTGGACGACCGGCTGCTGGCTCAGCTGCGGCTGACCCGCGCCCGTGCCCTGCACGCGGGCGACGACCTCAAGGCGGCCACTGCCGAGTTCGTGGCCCTGGCCGCCGAGTCGGCAGGCTGGGACGACGACCCCGGAAGCCACGCCGTGATCGCGGCGGAGACGGCCGTGCTCCTCGCCGAGTCGGGCGAGTTCGTCCGGGCCCGTGAGGCCGTGGACCAGGCGCTGGCCGCGCACGCCAGGGATCCGCGCTTCGAGCAGCTCAGCAACTGCCTGCGCGAACTCGCCCGCCTCCAGGCGCAGCAGCAGGGCCCCGACGGTCTGCCCGGCGCCCTCGGCTTCCTCGAGGACGCCGGCCGGGTCGCCGAGGAGGCCCGCGCCGCCGGCTTCCAGGCGCAGGGACGCTCCCTGGACACCGCCCTGGCCTATGAGTACGGCAGGGTCAACGCCTACGCCCGCGCCTATGACGACGCGGTCGCGGCGCTGGAGAAGACGATGGGCCTGCTGGGCGAGCCGGGGCAGGACGCCGAGCAGGCCGGCGAGTGGGCCGAGTGCGTCCGTCTGGCGGCCGTGGTGGAGGGCATCTACCAGGAGCGCACCGCCGCGGCCCTGGCCCGCCTCGACGCGGCGATGGCCCGGCTGCGGCCGCTCGGTCACGCCGAGCACGCCGAGGCGCTGGCGGAGCTGGCCGCCCAGCTGCGCGACGAGGACTGACACCGGCGCCGGAACGCGCTGACGGGCACCCCGGAGGACCGTACTCCGGGGTGCCCGTCCGTCTGGATGCCCGCCTGCGAGGCGGATCAGAACCCGGCGATCGGGTTCCGCAGCGTGCCGACCAGCTGGAGGGCGCCCGAGGGGTCCGCGAGGTCGACCATCTGCTGGTTGTTGCGCAGCTGCAGCCGGTTGAGGCAGGACAGCGCGAACTCCGGGGCGAACATGTCGTACTGCCGGAACTTCTCCGCGAGCTCCGGCCTGGACTGCTGGTACTCGCGGGTGACCTCGGCGACCGTGCGCCAGAAGGTGTCCTCGTCGAGGACGCCCTCGGTGGCGAGGTTCGCGGCCAGGAAGCGGAAGAAGCAGTCGAAGACGTCCGTGAAGACCGACAGCAGCTTCTTGTCCTCCGGGACCTCCACCCGGATGCGGGAGACCTCCGGCGGCAGCACCGCCTCCGGGTCCATCACCGCGATCTCCTCGGCTATGTCCTTGTAGATCGCCCGCTGCACCACGCCGTCCCTCAGCACCAGGATGACGTTCTCGCCGTGCGGCATGAACACCAGGTCGTAGGCGTAGAAGCAGTGCAGCAGCGGGACGTAGTAGGCCCGCAGGTAGCGGCGCAGCCACTCGGCCGGGGCGAGGCCCGACCGCTCGATCAGGGCGCCGGCGACGGACGCCCCCTCGTGGTCCACGTGCAGCAGCGAGGCCATGGTGGCCGGCTGCTCCCCCTCCTTCAGGGTGGGCACGGGGCTCTCCCGCCACAGCGCCGCCAGCATCTTGCGGTAGGGCGAGTAGCGGTCGGTGGCCTGCTCGTACTCCAGGTGCCGGTAGCCGACCGCGGCCCGCTCCCGGATGATCGACAGGCCGGTGGAGCGCAGCACCTCGTCCCGCTCGATCAGCTGCGCCAGCCAGTCGTTGATCGCCGGGGTGGCCTCCATGTAGGCGGCGGACAGCCCGCGCATGAAGCCCATGTTGAGCACCGACAGGGCCGTCTTGACGTAGTGCTTGTGCGGGGCGGAGCGGTTGAAGAAGGTGCGGATGGACTGCTGGGCCAGATACTCGTCGTCGCCCTCGCCGAGCAGCACCAGGTGCCGTCGGGCGACCTCGGCGGCGAAGGTGACGGTGAGCTTGTTCCACCACTGCCAGGGGTGGACGGGGATGAACAGGTAGTCGGCCGGGTCGAGTCCCTGGCCCCGCAGCACGCCGTGGAAGCGCTCGACGGTTTCGGCGCCCAGCTCGTCCCGGACGAAGGGCTCGTACTCGATGCCCACGCCGGCGGTGAACGCGGCCCGTGAGCGGTGCGCGGCCAGCCACACCAGCCGCACCGGGCTGGCCGCCTCGGGCGCGTAGGACAGGTACTCGTGGACGCCGAAGCCGAGCCGCCCGTTGTTGGCGACGAAGCAGGGGTGGCCCTCGGTCATCGAGGTCTCGACGGTCTGGAACTCGGCGCGGGCCAGCTCGGCGGCGGTGACGGGCGGCTTGGTGAGCTTGTAGCAGGTGCTGGAGAGGGTGGAGGAGATCTCCTCCAGGTACACCGGGAGCACCTCGTCGCTCAGGCCGAGGGACTTCTGCAGCTCGGTGAAGAAGTCCAGGGCCGCAAGGGGCAGTTCGGCCCCGTCCCGGTGCCGGGTGATGGAGGCGGCGTCCACCTGCCAGTGGTCGAGGGCGCGGCGGACGGCGGTGAAGCGGTACTCGGTCAGCCCGTTGTCGGAGCGGACGACGTAGCTGCCCTCGCCGGTCCGCTCCGGCTCGATCAGCCGCTCGTGCGCGAACTCGGCGAGCGCCTTGCGGATCAGCTGGCGGCTCGCCCGCTCCCAGTGCTCGGGGGTCAGATGGGCGACGGCGTCGGCGAGGTTCACGCGGCCACTCCCGTCGCCGCGAGGAACTGCTCCCGGGTGCAGAAACTCAGCAAGGCCCTCTTCTCCGGCTTCTGTATCTCGCGCTCGGGCACGAACCCGACCGCCTCGTTCAGCGCGTGCACGGCCTTGTTCGCCACGTCCGGCTCCACCACGACCCGCCGGACGGCCGGGTCCTGGAAGAGGTGCGCCATCACGGCGGTGATGACGGACCGGGTGAACCCGTGCACCGGCCGGTCCGTCGGCGGGGTGAGGAAGTGCATGCCGACGTCGCCGGGCTGCGGCTCATAGAGCCCGGCCAGCTCCCGGTGCGCGGGGACGTACTTCTCCATCAGGAAGGCGGGCGTGCCGTCCTGGTGCAGGCCCAGATACGCGTGGTGGTGCTCGTCGGCGGCGATCTTCATGTACTCGCGCTCGACGTCCTCCAGCCTGGCGTCCTGCATCATCCAGAAGGCGGCCTTGGGGTGGGTCACCCACGCGTGCAGCAGTTCCGC
Source organism: Streptomyces thermospinosisporus (assembly GCF_039526425.1). Lineage (NCBI taxonomy): Bacteria > Bacillati > Actinomycetota > Actinomycetes > Kitasatosporales > Streptomycetaceae > Streptomyces > Streptomyces thermospinosisporus. The sequence continues at coordinate 116,708 of NZ_BAAAIZ010000001.1, read as the reverse complement.
GTCCTTCAGCGGGTCGACGGGACGGAACGTGAAGGTCATACGGCAAACTCCTGGAACGCGATGGTCTTCTCGACCGGGTAGTACTCGGTGCCGAGCAGCTCACGGATGATGTACGAGTTGCGGTAGGCGCCCATGCCCAGGTCGGGGCTGGTGATGCTGTGGGTGTGGACCCCGCCGTTCTGCAGGAAGATCCCCCGGCCGGTGACGTCGATGGCGTAGTTGCGGGCGACGTCGAAGTTGCCCTGCGCGTCGTAGCGCAGCCGCTCGCGCACGGGCCCCAGGAACTCCGGCTCGACGTAGTGGTAGCCGGTGGCGAGGATCAGCCCCTCGGACTCGATCGCGAAGTCCTTGTCCTGCTCCTCCTGGTGGAAGGTGAGGGTGTACGTGCCGTTCTCGTGGCGGGCGCCGGTGAGGGCGGAGTTGGTGAGCAGCCGGGTCGGCACCGGGCCGCCGAGGTTCTTCTGGTACAGCAGGTCGAAGATCTCGTTGATCAGGTCGCCGTCGATGCCCTTGAACAGGCCCTTCTGCTGGTCCATCAGGCGGTAGCGGGTCTGCTCCGGCAGGGCGTGGTAGTAGTCGATGTACTCCGGGGACGTCATCTCCAGCGTGAGCTTGGTGTACTCCAGCGGGAAGAAGCGCGGGGAGCGGGTCACCCAGTTCAGCCGGTAGCCGTGGACGTCGATCTCGCTGAGCAGGTCGTAGTAGATCTCGGCGGCGGACTGGCCGCTGCCCACCAGGGTGATCGACTTCTTCCGCTGGAGCTGCTCCTTGTGCTGCACATAGCGGGAGTTGTGGATGAAGTCGCCGCCCAGGTCCCGGCAGGCCTCGGGGACGTGGGGCGTGGTGCCGGTGCCGAGGACGAGGTGGCGGGCCCGGAAGGTCTCACCGGCGCCGGTCCGCACCACGTACGCCTCGCCGTCGTGGGTGACCTCGGTGACGGTGGTGCCGAAGCGGATGCTGCTCAGTCTGCTCGCGGCCCAGCGGCAGTAGTCGTCGTACTCGACGCGCAGCGGGTAGAAGTTCTCCCGGATGTAGAACGAGTAGAGTCTGCCCTTCTCCTTCAGGTAGTTGAGGAAGGAGAAGGGGGACGTCGGGTCGGCGAGGGTGACCAGGTCCGACATGAACGGCGTCTGCAGGTGGGCGCCGTCCAGGAACATCCCGGCGTGCCATTCGAAGTCCGGCTTGGACTCCAGGAAGACGCCGTCGAGTTCGGCGATGGGCTCGGTGAGGCAGGCCAGGCCGAGGTTGAAGGGCCCGAGCCCGATCCCCACGAAGTCGTAGGTCCTCGTCGAGGTGTCAGCAAGCGCGGTCAAGGGACTCTCCCAGGTACTGCTCGGCGTGGCCGGCGATCAGATCGAGGACGGCCGCGATGTCGGCCGTCGTGGTCTCGGGGTTGAGCAGGGTGAACTTCAGGTAGTGGCGCCCGGCCACCTTGGTGCCCGCGACCACCGCGTCGCCGGAGGCGAACAGGGCCTTGCGGGCGTAGAGGTTGGCGCGGTCGATCCCGGACGGGTCGGTGACGGCCGCGGGGATGCAGCGGAAGACCAGCGTGGACAGGCTCGGCTCGACGACCACGTCGAAGCGCGGGTCGGCGGCGAGCATCCGGAAGCCCTCGGCGGCGAGGTCGCACACCTCGTCGAAGAGCCGGCCGATGCCGTCGGCGCCCATCACGCGCAGCGTCATCCACAGCTTGAGGGCGTCGAAGCGGCGGGTGGTCTGCAGGGACTTGTCGACCTGGTTGGGGATGCGCTCGGCCACCGCGCGCCGCGGGTTGAGGTAGTCGGCGTGGTAGGTGGCGTGCCGCAGCGTGGCGGCGTCCCGCACCAGCACGGCGGAGGAACTCACGGGCTGGAAGAAGGACTTGTGGTAGTCGACGGTGACCGAGTCGGCGTGCTCGATGCCGGCGATGCGGTCCCGGTACTTCAGCGAGGCGAGCAGTCCGCAGCCGTAGGCGGCGTCGACGTGCATCCAGGTGCCGTACTGCTCGCACAGCCCGGCGATCTCCGGCAGCGGGTCGATGGAGCCGAAGTCGGTGGTGCCCGCGGTGGCGACCACGGCCATGGGGACCAGGCCGGACTCCTTGCAGCGCTCCAGCTCGCGGGCGAGGGCGACGGTCTGCAGGCGCTTGTCGTGGTCGACCGGGACCGGGACGACGGCGTCGGGGGCGAGGCCGAGCAGTTTCGCGGACTTCTTCACACTGAAGTGGCTGACCTCGGAGGCGAAGATCCGCAGCTTGGCGAGCGATGCGGTCTTGGCCTCCTCGCGGGCGAGCAGCAGCGCCTGGAGGTTGGACTGGGTGCCGCCGGAGGTGAACACGCCGTCGGCGGCCGGTCCCAGGCCGATGCGGCCGGCCGTCCAGTCGATGAGCTTGCGCTCGATGAGGGTGCCGCCGGCCGACTGGTCCCAGGTGTCCAGGGAGGAGTTGATGGCGGAGAGCACGGCCTCGCCGAGCACGGCCGGGATGACGACCGGGCAGTTGAGGTGGGCGAGGTAGCGCGGGTGGTGGAAGTAGACGGCGTCCCGGAGGTAGAGGTCCTCCAGCTCGTCCAGCGCGGCGGTGCTGTCGCCCAGGGGCTGGTCGAGGTCGATCGCGTCGATCAGCGGGGCCAGGGCGTCCGCGGAGACCCCGCTGAACGGCCTTTCGGTGGTGGCGAGTCTGCCGGCCACCCGCTCGACTCCTTCGATCACGGAGCGGCGGTAGTGCTCCGCGTTGGTGTCGTTGAGCAGGTGCGAGCGCATGTGGGGGTCCTCCGGGGACGGTCCGGTGCGGGAGGGAGCGGAGTTGCCGTGCGTGACGCATGACGCGGCATGACTTAGGTTAGCCTAACCTTAGTCATGCCCGTCGTACCGGCTCCCAAATCGTGACCGTCGTCACGCCGCAGACGGTGACGGACCGTCAACTCTCCTCTCTACTCGCCCTGTTCGCGCAGCTGCTCCTCGGTCAGCCCGCGCCGCCAGTAGCCCACGAAGGTGACGCGCCGGCGGTCGGTCCCGCGCTCGTCGACGAAGTGCCGCCGCAGCGCCTTCACCCCCGACGACTCGCCCGCGATCCACACGTACGGCCGTGCGGCGGGCGGCAGTTGTTCCTGGCGGATGCTGTCCAGGGCCATGGGAACGTCCGGGGCCGCCCCGAGCCCGTCCCGCACGAACCAGGTGATCTCGGCCTCCGCCGCGGTCGTCAGATCGTGCACGTCCCCGGTGTGCGGCACCTCCAGCCAGGCCCGGACCGGGGTGCCTGAGGGCAGCGCCTCGAGCACGGCGGCGGTGGCGGGCAGGGCGGTCTCGTCCGCCCACAGCAGGATCAGATCGGTGCCCTCGGGCGGACGGAAGCGGATGGCCCGGTTGTCGGCGACGGCGGGACCGAGCAGCAGCACCCGGTCGCCCGCGGCGGCCCGCGCCGCCCAGCGGGAGGCGGGGCCCGCCGCCACGCCGCCCCCGCCCTCGACGCCGTGCAGCACGAAGTCGATGTCGACCTCGGTGGTCAGCCCCGCGGCGTCCGTGCGCAGCCCGCGGAGGGTGTACGAGCGCATCACCGCCCGCACGCCGTCGGGCAGTTCACGCCAGGCCTGCCACCAGCCGTCGCCCAGTTCGACCGGGACGACGGGCTGTTCCTGCCCGGGGTGGGGCAGGAACAGCGACAGCGACTGGTCGAGCCCCCGCGAACGGAACTCGCGCAGCTCGGGCCCGCCGAAGGTGACCCGGACCAGGGACGGCGTGAGCCGTCTGGTGCGCAGCACCTGCAGGTCGAAGAAGCGGAACGGACTGGCCACGGCGGTGGTCATGCGGGGCTCCAGTGGGGGCGGGGGAGGGGGCCCGCGTCAGTGCGCAGGGGGACGGCGCGGATTGCGCGACCGGCCGCGAGTCACCCCGCGGCCGGTCCGTCGTCCGTCCCGTGCGCCCGACGACTGCCGGACCCGGCTCAGCTGACCTTCTTGGCCTTCTCGAGGGCGGCGGCGAGGTTCTCCACCAGCGGCACGCACTTGTCGTACGACAGGATCGGCTCCGCGGAGCGCGGGATGACCTGGCCGGCCTTGACCGCGGGCAGCTTCTTCCAGGTCGCCTCGGTGATGTCCTTCGGCTGGATCGCCGACGTACGGTCGTCCATCATGATGATGTCCGCCTTGTACTTGTCGATGTTCTCCCAGCTCAGGCTCTCGAACCAGCCGCCGGTGTCCTTCTTGGCCTCCTCGGACGGCTCGACGAAGTTCACGCCGAGGGCCTTGAAGTACTCGAGGTCGGCGGAGAGGTTGCTGCCGGAGACGTAGAACAGCTCCTGGCTCGCGGAACCGGCCATCACCTTGATGTCCGGGTTGGCCTTGGCGGCCTTGCGCAGCCGGGCGGAGGCCTCCTCGAAGCGCTTCTTCGCCTCGACGACCTTCGCGGCCTTCATGTCGGCGCCCAGGGACTCGGCCAGCTCCCACATGCGCTGCAGCGGCTTGGTCAGCTGACGGTCGTAGACGGAGATGGCGACGCTCGGCGCCAGCTTGGCGATCTTGTCCTTGGACTTCTCGGGGACGTACCAGAGGGTGCCGGCGCTGTCGAAGGTGGTGGAGATGAGGACGTCGGGCGCGAGCGCCGCGTACTTCTCCACGTTGAACTGGTCCCAGACGTTGCCCAGGATGGTCACCTTGCTGATGTCCATGTCGCCGGCCTGGACATCGGCCTTGCCGTCCTTGGTCCTGGTCGGGCCGAAGACGCCCTTGACCTCGATGCCGTAGTCGTACAGGGCGGCGGCGACACCGGTGAACGCGACGATGTTCGCGGGCACCTTGCCGAGCTTCACGGTCTCGCCGCGGTCGTCCTGGTAGGTCCACGGGCCGGACCTGGCCTCGCCCTTCGAGCCCGAGCCGCTGTCCTTCTTGTCGTCTCCGCAGGCCGTGAGCACGGCCCCGAGTCCGAGGGCGCCGCCGGCGGCGAGCAGTCCGCGACGGGAGAAGCGGGCGGTTCTGGCATTCGACATGGGCGGGTCTGCTTTCGTGCGTACGGAGCCGGCGGATGCACGCCGATGCCCCCCGACTGGAAACAAGCTTAGGGTAGCCTAACCTCATCTCCCGTCCCAGAGGGCGCCCATCCCCATCGACGTGATCCCGATCACCCGGGAGCGGCGATAGGGAACAGGGCGTCAGACGGCACCGGTGCCGGGGCTCATGCAAGGCGGGTCCGCACCGGGCGCACCCGGCGCGGACCCGCGCACAGCAGACCGTTGCTTGAGCAGACCCGGAGACTCAGCCCGCGAGCCCCAGTTCGCGGGCGATCAGCATGCGCTGGACCTCGCTGGTGCCCTCGCCGATCTCGAGGATCTTGGAGTCGCGCCACATGCGGGCGACCGGGTACTCGTTCATGAAGCCGTAGCCGCCGTGGATCTGGGTGGCGTCGCGGGCGTTGTCCACCGCGATGGTCGAGGAGTAGAGCTTCGCCAGGGCCGCCTCCTTCTTGAAGGGCTCGCCGGCCACCAGGCGGCTGGCGGCGTCGCGCCAGGCCAGGCGGGCGGTGTGGGCCTTCATCTCCATGTCGGCGATCTTGAACTGGATCGCCTGGTTGGCGCCGATCGGGCGGCCGAAGGCGTGGCGCTCCTTGGCGTACTTCACCGACTCGTCGACGCAGCCCTGGGCCAGGCCCGTCGCCAGCGCCGCGATCGCGATGCGGCCCTCGTCGAGGATGCGCAGGAACTGGGCGTAGCCCCGGCCCTCCACGCCGAGCAGGTTCGACTTGGGGACGCGGACGTCCTGGAAGGACAGCTCCCGGGTGTCGGAGGCGTTCCAGCCGACCTTGGAGTAGGGGGCCGCCACCGTGAAGCCGGGGGTGCCGGACGGGACGATGATCGACGAGATCTGCGGCTTGCCGTCGGGCTTGCGGCCGGTGACCGCGGTGACCGTGACCAGACCGGTGATGTCCGTGCCGGAGTTGGTGATGAAGCACTTGGTGCCGTTGATGACCCACTCGCCGGTCGACTCGTCCAGGCGGGCCGTGGTCCGGGTGGCGCCGGCGTCGCTGCCGCCGTCCGGCTCGGTCAGGCCGAAGGCGCCCAGGATCTCGCCCGAGCACAGACGGGGCAGCCACTCGCGCTTCTGCTCCTCGGTGCCGAAGAGGTGGATCGGCATGGCGCCCAGGGAGACACCGGCCTCCAGGGTGATGGCCACCGAGGAGTCGACCCGGGCCAGCTCCTCCAGGGCCACCCCGAGCGCGAAGTAGTCGCCGCCCATGCCGCCGTACTCCTCCGGGAACGGCAGACCGAACAGCCCCATGCGGCCCATCTCCCGCACGATCTCGTACGGGAACTCATGACGCTCGTAGAAGTCGCCTATCTTCGGCGCCACCACGTCGTGCGCGAACTCCTCGACCGTACGGCGGAGTTCTTCCAGTTCGGGGGAGAGCTTGTGGTCCATGGTCGTTCACTGCTCCTGGTGGGAGAGGGCTCGTACGGTGCGGGACGGGCTGGGTCGGCCCAGGTGCGCGGCCATCCAGACGCTGGTGGCGACCAGACGGCCGAGATCGACCCCGGTGCGGATGCCGAGGCCCTGCAGCATCCACACGAGGTCTTCGGTGGCGAGGTTCCCGGTGGCGGACTTCGCGTACGGGCAGCCGCCGAGGCCGCCCGCGGAGGAGTCGACGGTGGTGACTCCCTGCTGGAGGGCCGTCAGGGTGTTGGACAGGGCCTGGCCGTAGGTGTCGTGGAAGTGGACGCCGATGACGGAGACCGGTACCCCGGCCTCCCGCAGCGCCGTCAGCAGCGCCTGCACATGGCCCGGCGTGGCCACACCGATGGTGTCGCCCAGGCTCAGCTCGTCGCAGCCCATGTCGAGCAGCGCCCGGCAGACCTTCACCACCTGCGGGATCGGGACCGGGCCCTCCCAGGGGTCGCCGAAGCACATCGACAGATAGCCGCGCACGCTCACCTGCTGCGCCTTGGCCCGCGCCACCACCGGCTCGAACATGGCCAGCGCCTCGTCCACCGTGCGGTTGAGGTTGGCCTTGGCGAAGGACTCGGTGGCGCTGGCGAACACCGCGACCCGGCGGGCGCCGAGCGCCAGCGCCCGGTCCAGGCCGCGTTCGTTGGGGACCAGCACCGGCAGCTCCACCGGCAGGTCCGCGACCGCCGGGTAGAGCTGCTCGGCGTCGGCCAGCTGGGGCACCCACTTGGGGTGGACGAAGCTGGTGGCCTCGATGATCTCCAGGCCCGTCCGGGCCAGGCGGCGGATGAACTCCGCCTTCACCTCGGTCGGGACGGTCGCCTTCTCGTTCTGCAGGCCGTCGCGCGCGCCGACCTCGTAGATCCGCACCCGCTCGGGCAGGCCCTCGGCCGGTACGGTCATCGGGAGGCCGAGCGAGCTGGTGTCGGCGGTGGTCATGACTGCGCCTCCTCCTGCGCGGGCTCCTCGTCGGGAGCGATGACCGCCAGGACCTGGTCCATGGCGACCGTGGTGCCGGGCGTCACATCGAGTTCGGTGACCGTGCCGGCGTGCGGGGCGGAGATGACGTGCTCCATCTTCATCGCCTCCACCACCAGCAGGCTCTGGCCCGCGGCCACCTGGTCGCCGACGGCGACCTTCACCACCGTCACCGTGCCGGGCATCGGCGCGGTCAGCGAGTCGGCACCGGCGTGCGCGGCCCGGTTGAGTGACGCGGCCACCGGGTCGTGGTCGCGCACATGCCAGGCATCGCCGTCCCGGCCCAGCCAGTCGGCGGCGCGGTGGAAGGTGTGGGTGATGCCGTCCAGTACCACCGTCACCCGGTCCTCCTCGACCGTGCCCTTGCCGCGCGGGCTGTAGGACACCGGGTCCTGGACCTTCAGCTCGAACGTCACCGGCTTGTGCCGGCCGCCCATCCGCCAGCCGCTCGGCACCGAGAAGGGGTCGGTCCAGCCCTTTCCGCGCGGGCGCAGCGCGTCCAGCCGCACCGCCGCGGCGGCCTCGTAGACCTCCTCGGGGACGTCGGTCACGACCAGGGAGTCCACCTCGCGCTCCACCAGCCCGGTGTCCATGTCGCCGCTGACCACCGCCGGGTGCGCAAGGAGCCGCCGCAGGAACCCGGCGTTGGTCTGCACGCCCAGCGTGACCGTCTCCGCGAGGGCGGCGCGCAGCCGGCGCAGCGCGGTCGCCCGGTCGGGGCCGTGCGCGATCACCTTGGAGAGCATCGGGTCGTAGAGGCTGCCGACCTCCGTGCCCTCGCTGAGCCCGGAGTCGGTGCGCACACCGTTCCCTTGCGGCTCGCGGAGCTTGAGGACCGTGCCGCCGGAGGGGAGGAAGCCGCGCGCCGGGTCCTCGGCGCAGATCCGGGCCTCCACCGCGTGCCCGGTGAGCCGTATGTCCTCCTGGGCGAAGCCCAGCGGCTCGCCCGCGGCCACCCGCAGCTGCCACTCCACCAGGTCCAGGCCGGTGATCAGCTCGGTGACCGGGTGCTCCACCTGGAGGCGGGTGTTCATCTCCATGAAGTAGTAGGACGATGGGTCGCCGCCGGGGACGATGAACTCCACGGTGCCCGCGCCCCGGTAGCCGCAGGAGCGGGCCGCCTGGACGGCCGCCTCGCCCATCGCCGCGCGGGTCGCCTCGTCGAGGAGCACACTGGGCGCCTCTTCGATGATCTTCTGGTGGCGGCGCTGCAGGGAGCACTCGCGTTCACCCAGATGGACGACGTTGCCGTGGGCGTCGGCGAGGACCTGGATCTCGATGTGCCGGGGGCGGTCGATCCACCGCTCGACCAGCAGCGTGTCGTCGCCGAAGGAGGCGCGGGCCTCCCGGCGGGCGGCGGCGATCTCCTCGGCCAGTCTCGCCTCGTCCCGCACCAGGCGCATGCCCTTGCCGCCGCCGCCCGCGGAGGGCTTCAGCAGCACCGGCATGCCGATCTCGCGGGCGGCCTCCACGAGCTGCTCGTCCGTCAGCCCGGCCCCGCTGGAGCCGGGGACGACCGGCACACCGGCCGCCTTCACCGTCTCCTTGGCCCGGATCTTGTCGCCCATCAGGGAGATGGCGTCCGCCGGGGGACCGATGAACACCAGGCCCGCGTCCGCGCAGGCGCGGGCGAAGGCGGCGTTCTCGGCGAGGAAGCCGTATCCGGGGTGGACGGCCTGGGCGCCGGTGCGGGCGGCGGCCTCGAGCAGCCGCTCGACCGACAGATAGCTCTCGGCGGCCGGCGCCGGTCCGATCCGCACCGCCGTGTCGGCCTCCCGGACGTGCCGGGCGCCCGCGTCCGCGTCGGAGAAGACGGCCACCGAGCGCACGCCCATCGACCGCAGGGTGCGGATGACGCGGCAGGCGATCTCGCCGCGGTTGGCCACCAGAACTGTCTCGAACATCGTCGTCCGTCCCCTCACATCCGGAAGACGCCGAACTGGGGGTCACCCAGGGGCGCGTTGGCGCAGGCGGTCAGGGCCAGGCCCAGTACCTGGCGGGTGTCGAGGGGGTCGATGACCCCGTCGTCCCAGAGGCGGGCCGTCGCGTAGTAGGCGTTCCCCTGGCGCTCGTACTGGGCCCGGATCGGGGCCTTGAAGGCCTCCTCTTCCTCCGCGGGCCACTCCTCGCCGCGCGCCTCCATCTGGTCCCGCTTGACCGTCGCGAGCACCGAGGCGGCCTGCTCGCCGCCCATCACCGAGATCTTGGCGTTGGGCCACATCCACAAAAAGCGGGGGGAGTAGGCCCGGCCGCACATCGAGTAGTTGCCCGCGCCGTAGGAGCCGCCGACCACCACCGTCAGCTTCGGCACGCGGGTGCAGGCGACCGCGGTGACCATCTTGGCGCCGTGCTTGGCGATGCCGCCCGCCTCGTAGTCCTTGCCGACCATGAAGCCGGAGATGTTCTGCAGGAACACCAGCGGGATGCCGCGCTGGTCGCACAGCTCGATGAAGTGGGCGCCCTTCTGGGCGGACTCGGAGAACAGGATGCCGTTGTTGGCGACGATCCCCACCGGGTGGCCGTGGATCCGGGCGAAGCCGGTCACCAGGGTCTGCCCGTACTCCGACTTGAACTCGGCGAATCGGGAGCCGTCCACCACCCGGGCGATGATCTCGCGCACGTCGTAGGGGGTGCGGGAGTCGACCGGCACCACCCCGTACAGCCCGGCCGGGTCCACCTTCGGCTCGACGGCCGGCTCGACGTGCCAGGGCGGCTGCCGGCGGGCGGGGAGCGTGGAGACGATGGTGCGCACGATCCGCAGCGCGTGCGCGTCGTCCTCCGCGAGATGGTCGGTGACGCCGGACACCCGTGAGTGCACCTCGCCGCCGCCCAGCTCCTCCGCCGTCACCACCTCACCGGTGGCCGCCTTCACCAGCGGGGGACCGCCGAGGAAGATCGTGCCCTGGTTGCGCACGATCACCGCCTCGTCGCTCATCGCGGGCACATAGGCGCCGCCCGCCGTGCAGGAACCGAGCACCGCCGCGATCTGCGGGATGCCGGCGCCGGACATGCGGGCCTGGTTGTAGAAGATCCGCCCGAAGTGGTCCCGGTCCGGGAACACCTCGTCCTGCATGGGCAGGAAGGCACCGCCGGAGTCGACGAGGTAGACGCAGGGGAGGCGGTTGTCGAGGGCCACCTCCTGGGCGCGCAGATGCTTCTTGACCGTCATCGGGTAGTACGTGCCGCCCTTGACCGTGGCGTCGTTGGCGACGATCACGCACTCCCGGCCGCTGACCCGGCCGATGCCGGCGATGACCCCGGCCGCCGGCGCCTGCCCGTCGTACATCCCGTCGGCGGCCAGCGGGGCGAGCTCCAGGAAGGGCGAGCCGGGGTCCAGGAGGGTGTCCACGCGGTCGCGCGGGAGCAGCTTGCCCCGCGCGGTGTGCCGCGCCCGCGCCTTCTCGCCCCCGCCGAGCGCCGCCGCGGCCAGCTTGGCGCGCAGCTCCTCCACGAGCGCGCGATGCGCCTCCTCGTTGGCCCGAAAGGCCTCCGACGCGGGATCGGCCGCGCTGTGAAGCTCCGGTGCCTCGTGCATCCTTGCGGTCCCCTCACCTTGTTAATGAGCGTTAACGCATTTCCTTCAGGTTAACGACCGCTAACCTCCCTGTCTAGAATCATCTGCATGACCACCAGAACCGACGCCCCCACCCGCCGCGAGCAGATCCTCAAGGAGGCCGCCCGCCTGTTCGCCGAGCGCGGCTTCCACGGCGTCGGAGTGGACGAGATAGGTGCCGCGGTCGGGATCAGCGGACCCGGGCTCTACCGGCACTTCGCGGGCAAGGACGCGATGCTCGCGGAGCTGCTGGTCGGGATCAGCGGGCAGCTGCTCACCGGGGCGAAGCGGCGGCTGGCGGAGGCCGACGGGGTGCCGGCCGAGGAGGTCCTCGACTCGCTGATCGAGGGCCACATCGACTTCGCGCTCGACGACCGTCCCCTCATCACCCTGCACGACCGCGAGCTGGACCGCCTCCGGGACAGCGACCGCAAGCTGGTGCGCCAGCTGCAGCGGCAGTACGTGGAGCTGTGGGTGTCGGTGGTCCGCCGGGTCTACCCGCAGCTGCCCGAGCCCGCCGCCCGCTCGGCGGTGCACTCGGTGTTCGGGCTGCTCAACTCCACCCCGCATCTCGCCCGCCCGGGGTCCCTGCCCGGCCGGGCAGGGACCGCCGAGCTGCTGCACCGGATGGCCCGCGGCGCCTTCGCGGCGGCCGCCCAGGGCTGACCCGGCGCGGCCGCCCAGGGCCGATCCTGGTTGGCCGCCCAGTGCTGACCCAGCCGCGCCGTCCCGGCGGCACTCTGCTCCGGCGTGACGAGCGTTACGGGGTGCACACCCTTTACGGCCGTTGATACTGGCCGGTATCTTCAAGTCTGAGCAAGCGCTTAGACATGACCCTGTTCGTGGAGGTGGCGGAGTGCGCCGTACGGTTTTCAACGAGGATCACGAGGCGTTCCGGGAGACCATCCGCGCCTTCATCGAGGCCGAGGTCGTGCCGGTCTACGACGAGTGGTTCGCGGCCGGCCAGGCGCCGCGCGACTTCTACTACAAGCTCGGCGAGCTGGGCATATTCGGCATCAGCGTGCCGGAGGAGTACGGCGGCGCGGGCCTGGAGACCCACAAGTTCGAGGCCGTCCTGTACGAGGAGACCTCCCGCGCCGGCGTGATGTTCGGCGGCTCCGGCGTGCATGTGCTGCTCGCCCTGCCCTACCTGAAGATGCTCGCCACCGACGAGCAGAAGAAGCGCTTCCTGCCGAAGTTCGTCACCGGCGAGGAGATGTGGGCCATCGCGATGACCGAGCCGGGCACCGGCTCCGACCTCGCGGGCATGAAGACCACCGCCAAGCTCAGCGAGGACGGCACCCACTACGTCCTCAACGGCGCCAAGACCTTCATCACCGGCGGCGTGCACGCCGACAAGGTGATCGTCTGCGCCCGCACCGCGCCGCCCACCGCCGAGGACCGCCGCCACGGCATCTCCCTGTTCGCCGTGGACACCAAGTCCGAGGGCTACTCGGTCGGCCGCAAGCTGGACAAGCTGGGCCTGCGCGTCTCCGACACCGCCGAGCTGGCCTTCGTCGACGTCAAGGTCCCCGTCGAGGACCTGCTCGGCGAGGAGAACAAGGGCTTCTACTACCTCGGCCACAACCTGGCGTCCGAGCGCTGGGGCATCGCCTACGGCGCCTACGCGCAGGCCGCCGCCGCGGTCCGCTTCACCAAGCAGTACGTGCAGGAGCGCACCGTCTTCGGCAAGCCGGTCGCCCACTTCCAGAACACCAAGTTCGAGCTGGCCGCCTGCCAGGCCGAGGTGGACGCCGCCCAGGCCGTCGCCGACCGCGCCCTGGAGGCCCTGGACGCCGGTGAGCTCACCCCCGCCGAGGCCGCCAGCGCCAAGCTCTTCTGCACCGAGGTCGCCCACCGCGTCATCGACCGCTGCCTCCAGCTGCACGGCGGCTACGGCTACATGAACGAGTACCCGATCGCCCGCCTGTACGCGGACAACCGCGTCAACCGCATCTACGGCGGCACCAGCGAGATCATGAAGACGATCATCGCCAAGGACATGGGCCTGTGACCCGTCCTTCGGCTCACCCCGGGGCTCTGATCCGCACCGTATGAGCGAAGCACTGCAGTCCCTCCTCGATCTGCTCGACCTCGAGCGGATCGAGGAGGACATCTTCCGCGGCCGGTCCCGGTCCTCCGTCGTGCCCCGGGTCTTCGGCGGCCAGGTCGCCGCGCAGGCGCTGGTCGCCGCCGGGCGCACGGTCCCCGCGGACCGGCCCGCGCACTCCCTGCACGCATACTTCCTGCGCCCCGGCGACCCCGGCGCGCCCATCGTCTACTCCGTCGACCGCATCCGGGACGGCCGCTCCTTCACCACCCGCCGGGTGGTGGCCATCCAGCACGGCAAGCCGATCTTCCACCTCTCGGCGTCCTTCCAGGCGTACGAGGAGGGCCTGGACCACCAGGAGCCGATGCCCGACGCGCCGGACCCGGCCACCCTGCCCACCGGCGAGGAACGGCTGCGCAGCTATCCGCACCTGCCCGCCGAGACGGTCGAGCGGTTCCTGGAGTCACGGGCCGCCGTCGACCTGCGCTATGTCGACGACCCCCCGTACGGCGACTTCGGGCACCCGCGCGAGCCGCACTCGCAGGTGTGGTTCCGCACCAACGGCAAGCTGGCCGACGACCCGCTGCTGCACGTGGTGCTGGCCACGTACGTCTCCGACATGACCCTGCTGGACTCGGTGCTGCTCGCGCACGGGCGCGGCGGCTGGGCGGTCGGCGACGTGGTGGGCGCCTCCCTGGACCACGCGATGTGGTTCCACCGCCCCTTCCGCGCCGACGAGTGGCTGCTGTACGACCAGCACTCCCCGTCCGCCTCCGGCGGGCGCGGTCTCGGCCAGGCCCGCATCTACACCCAGGACGGCAGGCTGGCCATCTCGGTCATCCAGGAGGGCGTGGTCCGTGTCCCGCGCCGCTGACGGACACGGCGCCGGGCGGGACGGACACGACACCGGGCACCGGTGTCGTGTCCGTGCTCTCGTTCCCTGCTGCTCCTGCTGCTCCTGCTGCTCCTGCTGCTCCTACTGGGCGTCCAGCCCGGCCTCCGCCAGCAGGTACGCCGTCATCGGGTCGTAGTAGCGGGGGCTGACCACGTGGTCGTCGAGGGGGACCACCACCTGGACCGTGCCCTCGGACTCCGCGATGAACAGGGCGGGGTCGTTGCAGTCCGCGTAGCCGACCGAGTCGACGCCGTGCTGCCCGGCGTAGCCCGCCCAGCCGTGGTCGGCGACGACCAGGTCCGGCAGCGGCCGGCCTTCCCGTTCCAGCGCGGTCAGGATCGCTTTCATCGGCTCGCCGGAGTGGGTGTGCCAGAGGGTGGCGCCGTGCTCCAGGACCGCCACGTCCGCGAACTGCATCACATAGCCCTCGTCCGTGGTCAGGCCGTCCGGGATCACCACGATCTCGCAGCCGGCGGCACGCAGCGCGGCGGCCGTGGCCCGGTGCACGTCCAGCAGCCCGCCGGGGTGGCCGGTGGCCAGCAGGACCCGCTGTCTGCCGTCGGCCGCCTTGCGCAGCCGGCCGGCCATGCGCTCCAGCGCGGCGACGGTCAGCTCCGGGTCGATGGTGTCCTGGCCGTACCGGTGCCCCGGGTCGTCGTTCACGCCGACCCGCTCCGCCATCACCGCGAGCACGTCCTGCTCGTCGCTCCAGCGGTCGCCGAGTTCCAGGCCCAGCCAGTAGTGGCGGTCGCCGTTGGCCAGCTTGCGGTAGTGGGAGAGGTTGTTCTCGCGCGGGGTCGCCACATCGCCCGCGATACGGGTGGCGGTCAGATGCTGGATGAGCTCGCTGCGGCTGGGTGTCCCGGATATCGGCATGCACACCATTGTGAGGCAGCGCGGGGCGCCAGTCCCCGGCGTATCGACCGCTGGGACATGCGTCACGTACTCAGACGGCTACGCACAGATACTCATACTCAGATCCGACGGTGATCCGTGATCCGTCCGCCCGATGCGGCGGGTTGGTCAGAACCGCTTCAGCGCGAACCAGAGCTCCATGCGCACGTCCGGGTCGTCCAGGTCGGCGTCGAGCAGGGCGGCGCAGCGGGCGATGCGCTGGCGCACGGTGTTGCGGTGCACGGACAGGGCGACGGCGGTGCGGTCCCAGCTGCCGTGCAGGGAGAGCCAGGTGCGCAGGGTGTCGGTGAGAGCGGGGGAGCCGGCGAGGGGCGCGAGCAGGGCGCGGGCGTGCGCGTCGGCGTCCGGGGGCGGGAGGAGATCGGTGAGCGCGGGACGGTCGCGGTGCCGGACCAGCGGGGCGCGGGTGGCGCGGGCCCGGGCCAGTGCCTGGGCGGCCTGGGTGTCGGCGGCGGGCCAGTCGGCGGGGGCGGCGGGCCCGCTGACGCCGAGGGTCCAGCCGGGCAGGGCCTCCAGCTGCCGGTCCGCGGAGACCAGGACGCGTACGACGTCGTCGGCCAGGTCGACCAGGGGGGAGCCGAGCGCGGCGCCCAGGGCGGAGGCGGCCACGGCGTCCGGGGGCAGGCCGGTGCTCGGCCGGCCGTGCACGATCCGCCGCCGCTCGCTGCCGAGCAGCGGAGCCACGTCCTCCGGGGAGGCCCCGAGAAGCAGCCGCACGAGGGCTGATGAGCGGGCCGCACCGGTGGCGCTCTGCTGGTCGCCGGTGAGCAGGGAGAGCAGGACGGCGGCCACCGAGGCGATGGTGTGGTCGGTGGAGGCGCGGTGCGGTGCGGCCACGGCCAGCACGAAACCGTTGTCCGTACCGAGGGCGTAGGCGGCGAGGTGGGTGCCCGCGAGTGTGTCCGTGGCGCTGGAGGGGTGTGGTCCCACCGGGCCCACTGGATCGGCGGGGGTGTCCTGGGCCCTCGCGGCGGCGGAGGAGGCCCGGTCGCCCGCGGCAGCGGGGGAGGCATGGCCGCCCCCGGCGCCGGAAGGTGCCCGCCCGCCCGCGGCCCCGGAGAAGGTACGGCCGCTCGCCGTGGCGCCGGCAGGCTCCTGGTATGCGGCCGGTCCCGGGCGTACCACCGAGGCCAGCCGGGCCATGCCCGACCGCACCTCGGGGGGCGGCTCACCGCCCGCCGAGGCCAGCGCGGTGTTCTCCGGGCCGAACAGCACCGCGTGCCCGTCCAGGCGGCGGGCCAGCTGGCGCAGCACCGCCGGGATCGGGTCCGGCCGGGACGCCGCGGCGGCCAGGCTCTGCTGGGCCTCGGTGACCCGGCGCAGCTCGGCCACCCGGGCGCGGGCCATCAGCTGCCACACCGCGCGGGCCACGCCGGAGAACGTGGTGCGGGGCGGGACCTCCAGGAGCGGAAGGCCGTGCAGGTCGCAGCACTCGGTGAGCGCCGCCGGAACCGCGTCGTGCAGCGGGGCCAGGCCGAAACCGAGCGCGGCGCCGCCCGCCGCCACGATCCGGGAGACATAGGCGTCGAAGTAGCCGGTGCCCGCACCCTCCGGGATGTGCACACCGGCCGTGAGCAGCAGCTCCCCGCCATGCAGGTACGGGTACGGGTCCGCCATCTCCGAGGTGTGGACCCAGTGGATCACGGCCCCCGGATCGGCGGGCCCGGCGACCTGGCGCAGGCCCAGGTCCTCGCGGGCCAGCAGGGCTTCCAGCGGGATGGGCGGGGTCGGGGGGACCGCGGGTTCCGGCATGGTGGACGTTTCCTCCACTCCGTTCGGTCCAGGATGGATGAAACGTACACTTCGCAGACGCTTTTCGGCCACCTAGGGTCGCTTCAGACCGGCAGGCCGCGGGTACGGGCGGATGTCCCCGCGCCGCCCCCGCCGGAATCCCTTCCATCAGCACGACACGCCACTGAGAGTGCGTGAAGGAGGCCCCCATGGCCGTGGACTACCTGGTCATCGTCGTCTATCTGGCCGGCATGCTGGCCATGGGCTGGTGGGGCATGCGCCGCGCCAAGTCCAAGAGCGAGTTCCTGGTGGCGGGCCGCCGTCTGGGCCCCGCCATGTACTCCGGCACCATGGCCGCCATCGTCCTGGGCGGCGCCTCCACCATCGGTGGTGTGGGCCTCGGCTACCAGTACGGCCTGTCCGGCGCCGGAATGGTCTTCACCATCGGCCTCGGCCTGCTCGCGCTGAGCATCTTCTTCTCGGCCCGCATCGCCCGCCTGAAGGTCTACACCGTCTCCGAGATGCTCGACCTGCGCTACGGCGGCCGGGCCGGCGTGATCTCCGGTGTGGTGATGTGGGGCTACACGCTGATGCTGGCGGTGACCTCCACCATCGCCTACGCCACGATCTTCGACGTCCTCTTCGACATCAACCGCACCCTCGCGATCGTGCTGGGCGGCTCCATCGTGGTCGCCTACTCCACGCTCGGCGGCATGTGGTCCATCACGCTGACCGACATGGTGCAGTTCGTCGTCAAGACCATCGGCGTGCTGCTTCTGCTGCTGCCGATCGCCGTCGTCAAGGCGGGCGGCTTCAGCGAGATGAAGGCCCAGCTGCCCACCGAGTACTTCGACCCGCTGGGCATCGGCGGGGAGACGATCTTCACCTATGTGCTGATCTACACCTTCGGCATGCTGATCGGCCAGGACATCTGGCAGCGCGTGTTCACCGCCCGCAGCGACGCCACCGCCAAGTGGGGCGGCACCGTCGCCGGCACCTACTGCCTGGTCTACGCCCTCGCCGGCGCGGCGATCGGCACCGCCGCCAAGGTGATGTACCCGAAGCTCGCCAACCCCGACGACGCGTTCGCCACCATCGTCAAGGACGAGCTGCCCGTCGGCGTCCGCGGCCTGGTGCTCGCCGCCGCCCTCGCCGCCGTGATGTCGACCTCCTCCGGCGCCCTGATCGCCTGCGCCACCGTGGCCAACAACGACATCTGGGCCCGGCTGCGCGGCATCGTCCGGCCCTCCGGCGAGGTGCACGACGAGGTCAAGGGCAACCGCGCCTTCATCCTGGTCATGGGCCTGGCGGTGATCGCCACGGCCATCGCGCTCAACGACGTCGTCGAGGCGCTGACCGTCGCCTACAACCTGCTCGTCGGCGGGCTCCTCGTGCCGATCCTCGGCGGGCTGCTGTGGAAGCGCGGCACCGCGCAGGGCGCGCTCGCCGCGGTGGCCGTCGGCGGTGTGGCCGTCATCGGCCTGATGGCCGGTTACGGCATTCTCGCCAACGAACCCATCTACTACGGTCTGCTGGCCTCCCTCGCCACCTACGTCGTGGTCTCCCTGGCGACCCCGCCGACCGACGCCGCCGTCCTCGCCGCCTGGCGCGAGCGCCTCGCCGGGCGCGGAGCCCCCGAAACCGAATCCGTGTCCGAAACCGTGCCCGCGGCCCAGTAAAGTCGAGGGGCAAGCAGTACATACGCGACGAAGCGTAGGAAAGAAGGCAGTTTTTATGAGCAGCACCGAGACGCCCCGCGGCCCTGTCGACTCGTCCCGCGTCCCGCGGTACGCGGGTCCCGCGACCTTCGCCCGGCTGCCGCGCCTCGACGAGGTCGGCACCGCCGATGTCGCCGTGGTGGGCGTGCCGTTCGACTCCGGCGTCTCGTACCGGCCGGGCGCCCGCTTCGGCGGCAACGCCATCCGTGAGGCGTCCCGGCTGCTGCGCCCCTACAACCCCGCGCAGGACGCCTCCCCCTTCGCCCTCGCCCAGGTCGCCGACGGCGGCGACATCGCGGTGAACCCGTTCAACATCAACGAGGCGGTGGAGACCATCGAGGCCGCCGCCGACGAGCTGCTCGGCACCGGCGCCCGCCTGATGACCCTCGGCGGCGACCACACCATCGCGCTGCCGCTGCTGCGCTCGGTGGCGAAGAAGCACGGCCCGGTCGCGCTGCTCCACTTCGACGCCCACCTGGACACCTGGGACACCTACTTCGGCGCCGAGTACACCCACGGCACCCCGTTCCGGCGGGCCGTCGAGGAGGGCATCCTCGACACCTCCGCCCTCTCCCACGTCGGCACCCGCGGCCCGCTCTACGGCAAGCAGGACCTCACCGACGACGAGAAGATGGGCTTCGGCATCGTCACCTCCGCGGACGTCTACCGCCGCGGCGCCGACGAGGTCGCCGACCAGCTGCGCCAGCGCATCGGCGACCGCCCGCTGTACATCTCCATCGACATCGACTGCCTCGACCCCGCCCACGCGCCGGGCACCGGCACCCCGGAGGCGGGCGGCATGACCTCCCGCGAGCTGCTGGAGATCCTGCGCGGGCTCGCCTCCTGCAACCTGGTCTCGGCCGACGTCGTCGAGGTGGCGCCCGCCTACGACCACGCCGAGATCACGTCCGTCGCCGCCTCCCACACGGCGTACGAGCTGACCACCATCATGACCCGTCAGATCGCGGAGGCCCGCGCCAAGTGACGCACGACCACGACCTGGTGCTCCGCCCCACCCCGTCCCAGACGGAAGCAGCGCTGAACCCTCCCCCCGGCCGCAACGGCGGAGACCTGGTCGTGGAGACCCTGGCCGGGCTGGGCGCGACCACCGTCTTCGGCCTGCCCGGCCAGCACGCCCTCGGCATGTTCGACGCCCTGCGCCGCTCCGACCTGCGCTACATCGGGCTGCGGGTGGAGAACAACGCGGGCTTCGCGGCCGACGCCTACGGCCGGATGACCGGCGAGGCGGCCCCGCTGCTGCTGTCCACCGGCCCCGGCGCGCTCACCTCGCTGGCCGCGCTGCAGGAGGCCGCGGCGGCCTCCGCCCCCGTGCTGGCCATCAGCAGCCAGATCCCCACCGCCGGCCTCGGCGGCGGACGCCACGGCTACCTCCACGAACTGCCCGACCAGGCGGCCTCGTTCCGGGGCGTGGTGAAGTCCGTCCACACGGTCCGTACGCAGTCCCAGATCCCGTCCGCGATCGCCGCCGCCTGGAAGTCGGCGCTGACCGCCCCGCACGGCCCGGTGTGGGTGGAGATCCCGCAGGACGTGCTGCTCGCCGAGGCGCACCTGCCGGTGGTGACCGCGCTGGACGCCACCCCCGACGAGCTGCCCCCGCGCCCCGAACTGACCGCCCTGGCCGCCCACTTGCTGTCCACGGCCGAACGGCCCGCGATCATCGCCGGCGGGGGAGTGGTCCGCGCGGACGCCTCCGGCAAGCTGCGGCAGCTCGCCGAGCGGCTCCAGGCACCGGTCGTCACCACCTTCGGCGGCAAGGGCGCCTTCCCCTGGAACCACCCCCTCTCCCTCCAGTCGTGGCTGGAGGACCGGCACACCACCGACTTCCTGGAGGACGCCGACGTCCTGCTGGTGGTCGGCTCCGGCCTGGGCGAACTCTCCTCCAACTACCACACCTTCAGGCCCCGCGGGCGGGTCATCCAGATCGAGGCCGACCTCGGCAAACTCGAGTCCAACCACCCCGGCATCGGCATCCACGCCGACGCCCGCCTCGCCCTGACGGCCCTGCTCGAGACGGTGGAACCCCGCCGGGACGACACCGCCCCGGACCGAGTCCGCTCTCTGCTCTCCAAGGTCTCCGCCCGCATCGCCGCCCAGGATCTCACCCTGGAGCAGGAGATCCTGGCCTCGGTCCGCCGCGCCCTGCCCGCCGACGCCCCCTCCTTCTGGGACATGACGATCCTGGCCTACTGGGCCTGGTCCGCCTTCGACGCGGGCGGCCCGAACCTGCTGCACTCCGCCCAGGGCGCCGGCGGCCTCGGCTACGGCTTCCCCCCCCCCCCC
>NZ_BAAAIZ010000001.1:73258-96148 GCF_039526425.1 Streptomyces thermospinosisporus | reverse complement strand
CCCGCCGACCCCACCCGCCCGGTCCTCGCCGTCTCCGGCGACGGCGGCGCCCTGTACTCCATCGCCGAGCTCGCCACCGCCCGCCAGTACGACCTCGACGTCACCTGGCTCATCGTCGACGACGGCGGCTACGGCATCCTCCGCGAGTACATGACCGACACCTTCGGCCAGGCGACGGCGACCGAACTGACCCGCCCCGACTACGCGGCCCTCGCCGAATCCTTCGGCGTCCCGGGCATCCGCACCACCCCCGAAACCCTGGAGCACGACCTCACCAAGGCCCTGTCAACCCCCGGCCCCTCCGTCGTCGTCCTCCCGGCGCTGCTGCGGATGTTCGCGCCCACGCATCTGGGGTGAGGGCAGCCGCCTGCACATCTGAGGTGGGAGCGCCTGGGACCTCCGGGGTGAGCTCGTCGGTTGTGGCGGCGGGGAGCTGAACCTCGGCCCAGACCGCCTTGCCGATCCCGTGCCGCCGCGGACACCAGCCCCAGCGCACGGCGAGGACGCCGACGATGCCGAGCCCTCTGCCCTCGGTGGAGTCGACCGGCACCGTTCTCGCCGTCGGCGGCCTGGTGTCCGCGTCGGCGACCTCCACCCGCAGCCGGCCCTCGTACAGGGCGATGCGCACACCGATCTGACGTCCGGGAGGAGTACGGGCATGCCGGACGGCATTGCTCGTCAGCTCCGGCAGCAGAAGCTCCGCCGTGTCGGCGGCGTCACCGTCGACCTGCCACTCGGCGAGCTGTGTTCGCAGCAACTCGCGCGCCCGGCCGGCGCTGCGCGGTCCGCTGGGCAACCGCCACTCGGACTCCCGGAGTTCCGGGCTCGTGGACTGCGGGGCTGAGGACTCGGTCGGCAAAGGGACCCTCCGGCGACTTGGCGTCACTTCTCTAGAGATGTAGTGAACTGACGACCCGCCGCCGCGGCAATACATCTCTAGAGAAGTGGCAGATACTGCCCGCTCCGTGCACCCGAGTTGTGGCGACAGAGGTCACTCCCGTGCCTAGGATGTCTAGAGATGATCAGAGGGGACGTCTGGATGAGCGGCCGGGAGACAGAGCGTCAGCCCAAGTACCTGCGCATCGCCGCCCAGTTGCGGGCGGCCGTCGAGGCCGGTGAGTACGGGCCCGGTGAGCGGCTGCCGGGTGAGAACGAGCTGATGGCCGAGCACAGCGTTGCGCGCATGACGGCCCGCCAGGCCCTGGGCGTCCTCCAGGCGGAGGGCATCGCGGAGGCACGCAAGGGCGCCGGTGTGTTCGTCAGGGACTTCAGGCCCATCCGGCGTCATGGCATCGAACGGCTCGCCCGTACCCGGTGGGGCGAGGGACGCACCGTCTGGTCGGCCGACCTCGGTGACCGCGAACTCGTCGTCGACACGGTCGAGGTGTCGCAGGAGGAGGCGCCCGCCGTCGTGGCCGCGGTCATGGACCTGGCCGAGGGCGCGGACGTCTGCGTGCGCCGCCGCCGCTTCGTGCTCGACGGCAAGCCTGTGCTGCTGTCGACCTCCTACCTTCCGGCCGACCTGGTGGCAGGCACGCCGGTCATGCAGCCGGACACCGGGCCCGGCGGCACCTACGCGCGTCTCGCGGAGCTGGGCCACGGCCCCGTCCGCTTCCGCGAGGAGATCCGCTCACGCATGCCCACGCGCGACGAGGCCGAGCGGCTGGCCCTGCCGACGGGAGTACCGGCCGTGCTGATCGTCCGCACGGCCTTCGACGCCGACGGCAGGGTCGTCGAGGTGAACGACATGGTTCTCGACTCGGCCGCGTACGTTCTGGAGTACCAGTTCGAGGCCTGAGTCACCCGGCGTCCGCGGATCTCACCGCGACATGATGAAGTCCAGCGCGGCGCCGGAGGCGGTGGTCCAGTAGGTCACCAGCTGGCCGTCGTCCGCGTACAGGGGCTTCGCGGGGAGCGGCACGTCGACCGGCTTGCCGATGGCGGTGCCCTGCTTCGGGCCCTGGAGGGTGAGGCCGAGCGACTCCGCCTCGTACTCGTCCCTGCCGCCGCCGCTCACCAGCAGCGCCGCGTACGCCTCCGCGCCCCGGGCGAGGGTGACCGGCTTGCCCGGGTCCGGGGCGCTGTCCTCGATCACCGGAACCGTGCTCTGGGCGTCGGCGCCCAGCCGCAGATGCGGGTAGCGGTGCAGGTTGCACCGCGTGTCGCCGGTGTTCTGCACGGTGACGAGCAGATGCCGGGCCTCCTTGCTGTCCGCGGGTTCCTGGACGGCGGAGACGGCAAGGTGCTCCGGCGTGCAGTCGGGGACCTTCCGGTCCGCCGCGCCCTGGCTCCCGGTCGCGCCGTCCGGCTTCCCCGCGCCCTGGTCTGCGCCCGCACCGTCCGTCTTCGCCGCGCCTGGCTCACCGGACTTCGCCGCGGACGTGGCCGGCTCGGGCCCGCCCGCGCCATCGGCGGAGCCCGGCTGGCAGGCCGTGGTGGTGAGCAGGGCGGCGAGCACCCCGGCGGCGAGCGCGCAGGCCCTCCGCCCGGTGGTGCGGTGCGTACGTGTCCTGCGAGCAGTGATGTTCATGGTCTTCCCCCGTGGTCGGCCACGTGCCGATGTCCCGCGGAAGTCTGCTCGGCACACCCCGCAGGCAGACGTGCCGCCACGCGGTTGTTGCTGATCCAGTACAGAACACGGGAGAAGTACTGCGGGCGGAAGCCCGGTGCGGGCGTGCCACCGACGGCATATGGTCCCCCCCGGACGCCACGCGGCACAGGAGGACATGTAGATGGCGCAGCTGCATGTGGAGGTCGACGACGAGGCCCTGCGCGAGGCGGCGGAGATTCTGGGCACGAAGACCGAGCAGGCCACGGTCAACGCGGCCCTGCTGGCGGTCGCCGAGCGGCGCCGCAGGCTGAGAGCGCTGGAGGAGTTGGCGGGCATGGGCGAGCTCGGCGACTTCGACGTGCAGCTGGACAAGAAGAACTACCGCCGGTGAGGTGACCCGTCTGTCCACCCGGTGGGTGGCGCCTGCCGGGGCGCTGTAGCGGAGGGAACCGTTCCTCCGTCGGGTGCATCTCGGGGCTCGTGGGAGATGGTGCAGCGGGCAAGGAGATCGCGGGGCGGGAGCCGGCCGGGGCCGGGCGGCGGGTGCTGGCGGCGGCTGCGCTGGGGAGCGCGCCGATGGAGGTGCTCGACTTCCTGCTGCCGCTGTGGGCCGGGTCCGAGCTGAAGGCGGGGGGCCTCCGTCATCGGTGTGCTGATCGCCGCCGAGGCGGTGCTGTCGCTGGTGTTCCGGCCGGTCGCCGGCGAGCTGTCCGACCGGCTCGACCCGCGCCGGGTGGCCGCGGCCGGGGCCGCGCTGTACGCGCTGTCGTTCGCCGGGTACGCGCTCGCGGACGGGCTGCCGCTCGCCTTCGTCGCCGCCGCGGTCGGCGGTGCCGGCGGGGCGCTGTTCTGGGTCGCCCTCGACACCTTCACCGGCCGCCGAGCCGCAGGCAACGGCACCGCCGCCTACGGCGAGCTGCTCACCGCATCCGGCAAGGGTGCCTTCCTCGGCTACGCGGTGGCGTTCACCGTGCTGGAGAACGCCGGGTACCGGCCGCTGTTCTGGGCCGGGTGCGGTGCGTGCGCGGTCGCCGCGGTGCTGCTGGCGAGGGACCAGGGGGAGGGAGTCCAAGCGGGCGCGCCTTCCTCCGAGACGTCCGAGGGTGACGGCTCGCAGCGGCGGTTGCTGCCGCTCATGGGGATCGCCGCCGTCACCGCCGGTGCGGAGGCCGGGCTGTGGATGCTTCTGCTGCTGCGGCTCCAGGAGGAGTACGGGCTGACGCCGATGGAGACGGGCCTGGTCTTCGCGCCCGGGTTCATCGTCTTCATCCTGCTCCCCGCGCATGCGCACCGGGTCACCGACCGGGTCGGCCGCAGCTGGACCATGGGCGTCTCCTTCGCGGCCTCGGCGCTGTTCGCGGGCGGGCTTGCGGTGATGTCCGGCACGCTGCAGGTGGCGCTGCTGTGGGCGCTGGCCGCGGCCTGTTTCGCCGCCCAGATCCCGGTGGAGCAGGCCACCGTCGCCGAGGCGGCGGGTGAGCGGGTCGGCAGGGCCATGGGCCGCTACGAGAGCGCTCGGCTGGTGGGCATCCTGGTGGGCCCGCCGCTGTTCGGCCTGGTCTTCGAGTCGCAGGGCTGGGCCGCGGCCTGTCTGACCTCGGCGGCGATCTCCCTGATGGCCGCCGCGGCCGCGCCGGGGGCGATCAAGGCGCTGGGACTGCCGGAGAGGCCCCAGCGGCAGGAGGCGCGGCTGGCGCAGTCGGGGTCCGCCGGCGGGGCGAAGGCACCAGTGTCCGCCGACGAGGAGAAGGCGCCGGTGGTGTCCGCGGCCGAGCGGGCCCGTACCGAGCGCCGGGAGTGGCTTGTGCACACCGTCGTGTTCATCACCGCCCAGCTGGTGCTCTGGGTGCTGGACTCCTCCTGGCTGGCGTACCGGCTGCAGGGCGAGGCCGTGCCGGAGGAGCACGAGGGCGGCCTGATGTGGGTCGGCCAGATCTGGCTGCCGATCTGGATCGTCGACACCCTCTGGTCGTGGTCGTACACCGTGTTCCCGCGGCAGGGGTCCCGCTCGTAGTCCCATACCGACCGCTACCGCTTGCAGTCCCGTTCGAGCCACCGCGTCCCTTGGAGCTCGTACATTCCTTGACAGGAATATAACTGCAGAGGAATATGGGAGCCATGTCCGACGCCGCCCTCTGGGCCGCCCTCGCCGACGCGCACCGGCGGGCCATCGTGGCGCTGCTCCTCGCCGGCCCCAGGACCGTGGGGGAGATAGCCGAGGAGTGCGGCCTCAGCCAGCCCAGCGCTTCCAAGCACCTCAAGGTGCTGCGCGAGGCGGGCCTGGTCCGCGTCCGGCAGCAGGCGCAGCGCCGGGTGCACACCCTCGACCCCGCCCCGATGGCCGCCCTGGACGCCTGGCTGGCGCCGTACCGGAAGCTGTGGGGCGAGAGCCTCGACGCGCTGGGCCGCCGCCTGGACGAGCAGCCGGACACCACCGAACCGACCCCGAAGGACTGATCGCCATGGCCGCCGAGCCCACCGGCACCTTCCTCACCCTGGACGACGGCCGCCCCGCCGTCCGCTTCGTCCGCGCCTACGACCACCCCGTCGACCGGGTCTGGCGCTTCGTCACCGACGCCGACGAACTGGTCCACTGGTTCCCCTCGCGCGCCGAGATCGACCTGCGCCCCGGCGGCACCGTCGCCTTCAGCGGTGACCCCGCCATGGAGGACTCCACCGGCCGGGTGATCGCCGTCGACCCGCCCCGCCACCTCTCCTTCACCTGGGGCGAGGACGAGATCCACTTCGACCTGGAGGAGCTGGGTGAGAAGCGCACCCGCTTCACCCTCACCAATGTGCTGGGCGCCGAGAACACCGCCGCCCGCAACAGCGCCGGCTGGGACGTGTGCCTGTCCGCACTGGATGCCTGGGCCCGCGGCGAGCGCTTCGAGGGGGCGCACGCCGGCCCCACGGAGCTGGGCAGGGAGCTGTACGAGGCGTACGTGGCGGCCGGGGTGCCCTCGGGGGCGCCGATCCCCGGCGCGGACGGCTGAGGTCCCCGGCTCGGAGCCGGGATCCCCGGCGCGGACGGCTGAGGCACCCTGCTCGGAGCCGGTTTGTTACGGCGGGATGAAATCCGCTCCTGATCGCGTTGGTGCCTTCCGGTAGATCAGGCAGAGCGGCGGAGATCACGGGTCCTCGCAGATCACGGATCGACGCCGATCACGGAGGGCACCGGGTGGACGCGCAACGGGGATGGGCACGGCGGCTGGCGGGATACGCCTGGCGGTATCCCAAGGACGTCGTCCTCGCCCTCGGCTCCTCCCTCGCCGGCATGGCGGTGATGGCGCTGGTCCCGCTGATCACCAAGGTGATCATCGACGACGTCATCGGTGACCACACCCGCGCGATGATGCCCTGGGCCGGCGCCCTGATCGGCGCCGCGCTGCTGGTCTACGTCCTCACCTACATCCGCCGCTACTACGGCGGCCGGCTCGCCCTGGACGTGCAGCACGATCTGCGCACCGACATGTACCGGGCGATCACCCGGCTGGACGGGCGCCGTCAGGACGAGCTGTCCACGGGGCAGGTCGTCGGGCGGGCCACCAGCGACCTCCAGCTGATCCAGGGCCTGCTGTTCATGCTGCCGATGACCATCGGCAACATCCTGCTGTTCCTGATCTCGCT
The DNA here is from genome assembly GCF_039526425.1 of Streptomyces thermospinosisporus. Lineage (NCBI taxonomy): Bacteria > Bacillati > Actinomycetota > Actinomycetes > Kitasatosporales > Streptomycetaceae > Streptomyces > Streptomyces thermospinosisporus. The sequence goes on along the minus strand of NZ_BAAAIZ010000001.1, from coordinate 89,970 downwards.
GGGCATCATGGCCTCGCTGTCGCTGCCCCTCACCCTGGTCGCGCTGGCCGTCGCACCCGCCCTGTGGTGGATCGCCAAGCGCAGCCGCACCCGGCTGCACCCCTCCACCTGGTACGCCCAGGCGCAGGCCGCCGCCGTCGCCGGAGTGGTCGACGGCGCCGTCAGCGGCGTCCGCGTGGTCAAGGGCTTCGGGCAGGAGGAGCAGGAGACCGGCAAGCTGCGTGAGGTCGGGCGGCGGCTGTACGCGGGGCGGATGCGCACCATCCGCCTGAACAGCAAGTACACCCCGGCCCTCCAGGCGGTCCCCGCCCTCGGCCAGGTGGGCATGCTCGCCCTCGGCGGCTGGCTCGCGGTGCGCGGTCACATCACGCTCGGCACCTTCGTCGCCTTCTCCACCTACCTGGCCCAGCTGGTCGGCCCGGTGCGGATGCTCGCCGTGGTGCTCACCGTGGGCCAGCAGGCCCGCGCGGGCACCGAACGCGTCCTGGAGCTGATCGACACCGAGCCCTCGCTCACCGACGGCACCAAGGAGCTTCCCGCCGACGCGCCCGCCACGGTCGAGTTCGACGACGTCTCCTTCGGCTACGACCCCGAGCACCCGGTCCTGGACGGCCTCTCCTTCGAGATCCGCCCCGGCGAGACCCTCGCCGTGGTCGGCTCCTCCGGCTCCGGCAAGTCCACCGTCTCCCTGCTGCTGCCGCGCTTCTACGACGTCACCGGCGGCGCGGTCCTGGTCGGCGGCCACGATGTGCGCGAGCTGACCACCGAGTCGCTGCGCGCCGCGATCGGCCTGGTCCCGGAGGACTCGTTCCTGTTCTCCGACACCGTGCGCAACAACATCGCCTACGGCCGCCCGGACGCCACCGAGGAGCAGATCAGGGCCGCCGCCCGCGCCGCCCAGGCGGACCGGTTCATCGCCGAGCTGCCCGACGGCTACGACACCACGGTCGGCGAGCACGGGCTGACCCTCTCCGGCGGCCAGCGCCAGCGCATCGCACTCGCCCGCGCCATCCTCACCGACCCGCGCCTGCTGGTCCTGGACGACGCGACCTCCGCGGTGGACGCGCGGGTCGAGCACGAGATCCACGAGGCGCTGAGGGAAGTCATGCGGGGCCGCACCACCCTGCTGATCGCCCACCGCCGCTCCACCCTCAACCTCGCCGACCGCATCGCCGTCCTGGACTCCGGCCGGCTCGCCGACATCGGCACCCACGAGGAGCTCCAGCGGCGCTCACCCCTGTACCGGCGGCTGCTCACCGACCCCGATGAGCTGGGCGCCGTCTCCCCGGGCCACACCCCGCCCGCGGAGCCCAGCGAGGAGGACACCTCCGTCCGCGAGGAGCTGGACGCCGAGTTCGACGCCGAGCGCGGAGTCACCCCCCGGCTGTGGACGGGTGACCGCGAACCCAAGGACACCGCCCTGTCCGGCTCCCCGGCCACCCCCGAACTGCTCGCCCAGGTGGAGGCCCTGCCCCCGGCCACCGATGTGCCCGACGTCGACGAGGAGCGCGCCGTCCAGCCGGAGGACTCCTACGGCCTGCGCCGCCTGCTCAAGGGCTTCGGCCTCGCCCTGCTGGTCAGCCTCGCCCTGGTCGCCGTCGACGCCGGGATGGGCCTGCTGCTGCCGGTGCTGATCCGGCACGGCATCGACTCCGGTGTCACCCAGGCGTCCCTCGGCGCGGTGTGGGCGGCCTCCCTGCTGGCGCTGCTCACCGTGGCGGCCCAGTGGGCGGCGCAGATCGGCGAGACCCGGATGACCGGACGCACGGGTGAGCGCGTGCTGTACGCGCTGCGCCTGAAGATCTTCGCCCAGCTCCAGCGGCTCGGCCTGGACTACTACGAGCGCGAGCTGACCGGCCGGATCATGACCCGGATGACCACCGACGTCGACGCCCTGTCGACGTTCCTGCAGACCGGTCTGGTCACGGCGTTCGTCTCGGTGGTCACCTTCTTCGGCATCATGGCCGCCCTGCTGGTGATCGATGTGCAGCTGGCCCTGGTCGTGTTCGCCACGCTGCCCCCGCTGATCGTCGCCACCTACTTCTTCCGCCGGGCCAGCGTGAAGGCCTACGAACTGGCCCGCGAGCGGATCTCGGTGGTCAACGCCGATCTGCAGGAGTCGGTGTCCGGGCTGCGGATCGTGCAGGCCTTCCGGCGCGAGCGGGAGGGCCGGAAGCGGTTCACCGAGCGCAGCCTGGCCTACCGCAGCGCCCGCATCCGCGGCCAGTGGCTGATATCCGTCTACTTCCCGTTCGTGCAGTTCCTGTCGTCCATCGCCGCGGCCGCCGTCCTGGTGGTGGGCGGCGCCCGGGTCGACGACGGCACGCTGACCACGGGCGCGCTGGTGGCGTACCTGCTCTACATCGACCTGTTCTTCGCCCCCGTGCAGCAGCTGTCCCAGGTCTTCGACGGCTACCAGCAGGCGACCGTCTCCCTGGGCCGCATCCAGCAGCTGCTGCGGGAGCCGACCTCCACCGAGTCCCCTGAGAAGCCGCTCCCGGTGCCCGCGCTGCGCGGCGAGATCGCCTTCGAGGGCGTCCATTTCACCTACGGCGGCACCGATGAGCAGGAGGCCGCCCTGCGCGGCATCGACCTGCGCATCCCCGCCGGGCAGACCGTGGCGTTCGTCGGCGAGACCGGCGCCGGGAAGTCGACGCTGGTGAAGCTGGTCGCCCGGTTCTACGACCCGACCGCGGGCCGGGTCACCGTCGACGGCACCGATCTGAGGGACCTCGACCTCACCGCCTACCGGCACCGGCTCGGCGTGGTCCCGCAGGAGGCTTACCTGTTCCCCGGCACCGTCCGCGACGCCATCGCCTACGGCCGCCCGGACGCCACCGACGCCGAGGTCGAGGCGGCGGCCCGCGCGGTCGGCGCGCACGAGATGATCGCCACCCTGGAGGGCGGTTATCTGCACGAGGTCGCCGAGCGCGGACGCAACCTCTCCGCGGGCCAGCGCCAGCTGATCGCCCTGGCCCGCGCCGAACTGGTCGACCCCGACATCCTGCTGCTCGACGAGGCCACCGCCGCCCTGGACCTGGCCACCGAGGCCCAGGTCAACCAGGCCACCGACCGGCTGGCCGGCCGCCGCACCACCCTGGTCGTCGCCCACCGGCTGACCACGGCCGCCCGCGCGGACCGGGTGATCGTCATGGACGCCGGCCGCGTCGCCGAGGACGGCACCCATGACGAACTGCTGCAACGCGGCGGCAAGTACGCCGAGTTGTGGCGGACGTTCGTCGGGGAGGACACCGCGGCGGTGCTGTCCTAGGGGTGTCCGCAACGTCGCGTCGTCCGCCCGGAGGGCGGGCTCCGCGGCGTCCGGTGCGTGCTCTGGGGGTCCCCCCGGCCGAAGGCTGGGGGAGTGCCGGGCGGACACCCGCGTACTGGTGGTACTCGGGTGTCCGCCCGGTGCGGCGAGTGGGGGTACCCCCTCTGGGGGAGCGTGCAGGGCGTCGCGGAGCAGGCGGGACTTTGCGACACCCCCTGGCGGCGCGGACGGTGCTGTCGCGGCGGCCGGGGCGAGGCCGTCGTGACGGTGCGGACGGTGCCGTCGTGGCGCTCGCGCAACCGTTCGCCCCGCGTCAAGCGTCCGTAAAGCCGTACGCGGTTGGACATGTCGGGTGCATTCGGGGAGGACGACTGTGGGCAGTGGAGCGATACACCGGCGACTGGTGTTCCCCCTGGCCGTCCTGACCGCCTCCGGGCTGCTCGCCCTCGCCGCTCCCACCGAGGCGCACGCCGCCGCCCCCTGCCCCGGACGCAAGGTGCGCACCCTGCCGTTCTCCACCGGCTCCGTCGTCGTCTACAAGCGCGGCGGCTATGTCTGCGCCGTCACCCACGCCAAGAAGCCCGGCGCCAAGCGGTGGATGTCGGTGAGCGTCCGGGCGCGCGGCGGCCGCGCGGTCGTCGACAGGGGCCGCTACCAGCGCCACGCCGGCCCGGTCACCGTGCACGCGGGGCGGCGCTGCGTCTGGGTGAAGGGCTCGGTCAGCCGGGACTCGGTCAGCTCCGGCTGGATCCTCTGCTGAATTCTCCGCGGATCCCTCGGGCCAATTCCCTGCGGGTCCCTCAAGTCCCTTTCCGCGCACAGGGTTTTCCCTATGTCCCCTGGTGCTGCCGGGAGCCGTTCCGCTAGCTTCCGGCGCACATATGTCTCACAGGGGAGTGCGCATGCGCAAGGCGCTCAGATGGCTGCTGGCGCTCACGGTGCTCATAGGCACCATGAGCTCGGCGGGCGCGGCCACCGCCGCCGAGCCGGAGGCCACCGGCACCACCGACAGCAGCACCACCGACATCAAGGAACGGCTGCTCGCCATACCCGGCATGAGCCTGGTCGAGGAGAAGCCGTACACCGGTTACCGCTTCTTCGTCCTCAACTACACCCAGCCGGTCGACCACCGCCGCCCCTCCAAGGGCACGTTCCAGCAGCGGATCACCGTGCTGCACAAGGACGTCAGCCGGCCGACCGTCTTCTACACCAGCGGCTACAACGTCTCCACCACGCCCCGCCGCAGCGAGCCGGCCCAGATCGTGGACGGCAACCAGGTCTCCATGGAGTACCGCTTCTTCACCCCGTCCCGGCCCGCGCCGGCCGACTGGTCCAAGCTGGACGTCTGGCAGGCCGCCAGCGACCAGCACCGCATCTTCAAGGCGCTGAAGACGGTCTACTCCAAGAAGTGGATCGCCACCGGCGGCTCCAAGGGCGGCATGACCGCCACCTACTACGAGCGCTTCTACCCGCGCGACATGGACGGCGTGGTCGCCTACGTCGCCCCCAACGACGTGGTGAACAAGGAGGACTCGGCCTACGACCGCTTCTTCGCCAAGGTCGGCACCAAGGAGTGCCGCGACCGGCTGAACGGCGTGCAGCGCGAGGCGCTGGTCCGCCGCGAGGCGCTGAAGAAGAAGTACCAGGCCTACGCCGAGGAGAACGGCTACACCTTCAACACCACCGGCAGCCTGGACCGCGCCTTCGAGGCCGTCGTCCTCGACTACGTGTGGGGCTTCTGGCAGTACAGCACCCTGGACGACTGCGACAGCATCCCGGCGAACGCCGAGAAGGCGACCGACGACGAGATCTGGTCCTCCGTCGACTCGATCTCCGGCTTCTCCTTCTACACCGACCAGGGCCTCGAGCCGTACACGCCGTACTACTACCAGGCCGGCACCCAGCTGGGCGCGCCGACCATCCACTTCCCGCACATCGAGAAGAAGTACCTGCGCTACGGCTACCTGCCGCCGCGCTACTTCGTGCCCCGCTCGATCCCGATGAAGTTCCAGCCGTCGGCCATGCGGGACGTGGACTCCTGGGTCCGCCACAACGCCCGTCACATGCTGTTCGTGTACGGGGAGAACGACCCGTGGGGCGCCGAGCCGTTCCGCCTCGGACACGGCGCGCGCGACTCCTACGTGCTCACCGCGCCCGGCATGAACCACGGCGCCAATGTGGCCGGCCTTGTCCCGAAGGAGAAGGCGCTCGCCACCGCCCGCATCCTCGACTGGGCCGATGTCACCCCGGCCGCGGTGCAGGAGGACCCGGCGGCGGCCAAGCCGCTGGCGAAGTTCGACGCCAAGCTGGACAAGCGCGGCGTGGAGCAGGAGCGCACCCTGCGCCCGTGACAACCGATGAGTCGGGCGGGGTCAGACCGGGCGGGCGCAGCCCACCGGTCGCTCCCCGCCGAGGCGGACGTACAGGGCCGTGGACGCCGGGCACTCGGACCGGGCGTCCACGGCCTTCGTCACCTTGAAGTCCGGGGCGTGCTTGCCGTCGCCGTCGCAGGCGGTCTCGCGCACCATGCCGTCGTCCAGGCGGTAGACGCAGTCGCCGACGATGGTGCGCGGCCCGCCCCCGCCGCCCGGGTCCCCGGGGTGCGGCGGCTGGAGATTGCGCATACAGGCGTAGCCACGCGGCACCGCCCCGTCGCCGTCCTCGTCGGAGGAGGGGCGCTGTTCGCTGATGTGCAGCACGAAGTCGGTGGTGCCCGGGCAGGGCGGCCCGGACTTCATGGTCCCGCCGTGCCGGGCCACCACCCGGGCCGCGGCACGCTCACTGGTGCACGGCACCTCGGTGAAGCTGGTACGGCCGAACGAACTGCACTCGTCGACCCCGAGGAACACCGCCCCGTAGCCGGACGGCCGGGCGGTGGCCGGCGAGGCCGAGGCCCGCTCGCCAAGGCGGCCGTCCTTGCCCGCGTCCCCGCCGCCCGGCGCGCTCTGGCAGCCCGTCAGTGCGATCACCAGCGCGCAGAGCGCCGCGCCCACCGAACTTCTCACTTGCATCGCATTCCCCCCGACACCCCCGTCCAGCGTGACCCGTCAGAACGAGCCACGCCAGACATACGGGGTGGTTTGCGCACCTTAAGGGTGGTGCGCCGGGTGTGCGACGTACGCCACCTACGCCGGAATGGGTAGGCGGGCCGGTGTCACCGGTAGCGCAGCCCGTGCCCGACGGGGAACAGCACCTGGTCCGGATCGTCCGCCCGCTGCACCGGCACCGGCAGCTTCCCGCGCGGATCCGCCTTGCCGGCGATGACCCGGGCCGCCGCCCGCAGCTCCACATCGGTCCAGGAGTACGCCGCCAGATAGGCCGGGACGTCCGTCAGATGCGCCACGTCGTACGGGTTGCGGATGGCGACGGCCACGACCGGCTTCCCGGTGGCGAGGAGCCGCTCGACGAGGGTCCGCTGGCTGCTGGTCGCCGAGACGTTGTACGTCCCGACGATCACCGCGTCCGCCTCCTGCGCCGCCGCGACCGCCTGCGCGATGACCGCCGCCGAGGGCGCCGTACCGGTGGACAGGGCGGTTGCGGTGAAGCCCAGTTCGGTCAGCGCGCCCGCGAGCACCCCGGTGGGCGGCCCCGTGGTGCCGGACGGCGAGGCCGGGTCGGCGCCGACGACCAGCAGCTTCTTGTGCCTGCGCCGGGACAGCGGGAGGAGGCCGTTCTCGTTGACCAGGAGGGTGGTCGTCCGCTCCGCGATCCGGTCGGCGGAGGCGAGGTGGGCGCGGGTGCCGACGTGGCGGTCCACGTCCGCGTGCGAGACGTAGGGGTCCTTGAACAGCCCGAGCCTGGCCTTCAGCCGCAGGATGCGGAGGATCGATTCGTCGAGCCGGGCCTCGGTGAGCTCGCCGTCCTGCACCGCCTTGAGCACGGCGTTCCAGGCCACCTCCAGGGACGGCGGGTTGAGCAGCTGGTCCACGCCCGCCTTCAGCGCCAGCACCGGCACCCGGTCGTCGCCGTACTTGGTCCGCACGCCCTTCATGCCGAGCGAGTCGGTGACCACCACGCCGTCGTAGCCCAATTCCTCGCGCAGGATGCCGGTCATGATCGGGCGGGACAGCGTGGCCGGGTCCTCACTGGGGTCGAGGGCCGGCACCACGATGTGCGCCGTCATGATCGAGTCGATGCCCGCGGCGACCGCGGCCCGGAACGGCGGGGCGTCCAGCTCCTCCCACTGCTCACGGGTGTGGTGGATGTACGGCAGCTCGTTGTGGCTGTCGTCCTTGGTGTCGCCGTGCCCCGGGAAGTGCTTGGCCGTGGCGGCCACGTCGGACGACTGGTAGCCCTTGACCTCCGCGGCGACCAGATCCCCGACCGTCTCCGGCACGGAGCCGAAGGAGCGCACGCCGATGACAGGGTTGGCCGGATTGACGTTGACGTCGGCCACCGGGGAGTAGTTCTGCCGGATGCCCAGGGCGCGCAGCTCCCGCCCCGCGATCCGCCCCAGTGTCCGCGCGTCGGAGCGCGATCCGCCGGCCCCGATCGCCATGGCGCCCGGGAAGAGCGTGGCGGGCTCGCCCACCCGGGCGACGATCCCGTGCTCCTGGTCGGTGGAGATGAGCACCGGCAGCCCGCGCGGCAGACCGAGGGACGCCTTCTGGATGCCGTTGGACAGATCGGCGATCTGGTGCGGCTCGCGGGTGTTGTGCGCCCAGGCGAAGTAGATGATGCCGCCCACCCGGTACTTGGCGAGCAGTTCGGCGGCGTTGCGGACGCCGATCTCCTTGAGGTTGGCGTCGACGTCGGCCTGGTCGGGGTCGGTGGCGGAGTGGCCGTAGACCCGCATCACGAACAGCTGGCCGACCTTCTCCTCCAGGGTCATCCGGGAGATGAGGCGGCGCAGCGCGGCGTCGTGGCGGCTGCCGGGGCCGCCCGCCGCGGCGTGGACGGTGCCGCCGGCGGCCAGGGCGGTGGTGACGCCCGCCGTGGCGGCGAGGACGGTGCGTCTGGACGGACGTGCGGTGTTTCCCGTGCTTCCCGTGCTTCCCGTGCTGCTGTCTGGCACGTGCACTCCTTCCGGAGAGGGTCCGGGCGGTCCGGAGATGGTCCGGGCGATCCTTTGAAGGAAACTGCCAAGAGGTCACCAATATCCGGGAAGTTTCTGCCAGTCAAGGGAATGCGCAGCAACGAAGAGAGGGGCCGCCATCGGCGCAGAGGAGGGGGCGCACCGATGGCGGCGGGCCGCCGGCCGTGGGGCGGCGGAGAGGGTGGGTCAGCGATCGCAGCCAGCAGCGAAGCCGACACCGCACCACGGAGACTCGTCCGGCAGCTCGCGGGTTGGACGGACGGGTGCGGGGGCGGGTTCCCGCCGGGCGGGCACATTCCGGAAGTCGGGAGGAGGGTGACGGGGGAGACGGGTGAGGCGGGGTACGGAGGCTGAACGCGCCGCCCGTGGCGCCTGGCTGACGAACCGTCCGGAATCGGCACCCGGACGACCCCTCAGTGCTCCGTCCGCGAGGAGACCTTCGGCCAGTGGGCGACGAGGGTGCGGACGGCCTCCGCGATGGCCGGGCGGCGGGCCGCCCCGGCGCGCCACATGGCGTAGAGGCGGCGCACCGGCATGGGGTCGAGCGGCACCTCCACCACACCCTCGGGCAGCGGGCCGCGGCCCAGCCGGGGGATCAGGGCGATGCCCAGCCCCGCGGCCACCAGGGCGACCAGGGTGGGGTTCTCGTCGGCCTGGTGGACGATCTCCGGCGTGTGCCCGACCGCGCGCAGGGTGCGCACCAGCCACTCGTGGCAGATCCGCCCCGGCGGCTGGCAGATCCACCGCTCACCGCCCAGCTCCTCGCGCCGCACCGCCGTCCGTCCGGCGAAGGGATGCTTCTCGGGCACCAGCAGATCGCACAGGTCCTCCCCGATGACCGCCTGCTCCACCCCCGGGGGTGGCGGCACCGGCGCGATGTCCCAGTCGTGCGTCACCACCAGATCGACCGCGCCCTTGGCCACCAGGTCCACGGACAGATGGGGGTCGATCTCGCTCAGCCGGGCGTCGAGGCCGGGATGGCGGTCGGCCAGGTCGGCCAGCACCGACGGCATCAGCCCGCGCGCCGCCGAGGGGAACGCGGCGATGGTCAGCCGCCCGGCCGGCATTCCGCGCCGCCGCTCCAGCTCGGTCTCGGCCCGCTCCACGATCGCCAGCAACTCCTGCGCCGCCGCGACCAGCTGATGCGCCTCGTCGGTGAGCCGCACGCCCCGGCCCTGCCGTTCCAGCAGCACCGTCCTGGTCTCCCGCTCCAGCTTGGCGATCTGTTGGGACACCGCCGAGGAGGTGTATCCGAGCGCGGCGGCGGCCGCGCCGACGGTGCCGTGGACGGAGACGGCGTGCAGGGCGCGCAGCCGCTGGAGGTCGAGCATGGCCCCTCCCTCATTTCGTTAGCGATGCTTCATCCAACCATGCAGAAACAGTCGCTGGTGCTGAACGATGGCGAGCGGCGATCCTCGAGGCATGCGCCCCTTCCACATCCTGCTCGCCGTGCTGGTCGCCGCCGTCTGGGGAGTGAACTTCACCGTCATCGAGATCGGCCTCGACCACTTCCCGCCGCTGTTCTTCTCCGCGCTGCGCTTCCTCGCCGCCGCCCTCCCGGCCGTGTTCCTGGTCGGCCGCCCGAAGGTGGCGTGGAAGTGGATCGTGGCCGTGGGACTGGTGCTGGGCGTCGCCAAGTTCGGCCTGCTGTTCGTCGGCATGGGGGCGGGGATGCCGGCCGGGCTGTCCTCGCTGGTGCTGCAGATCCAGGCGGTGTTCACCGCCCTGTTCGCCATTGTCTTCCTCGGCGAACGCCCCACCCCGCTCCGGCTCCTTGGCATGGTGGTGGCGCTGGCCGGCATCGGCGTCGCCGCCGTCGAGGAGGGCGCATCCGGCCCCCTCACCGCCTTCGCCCTGGTGGTCGCGGCGGCGGCCTGCTGGGGCGCCTCCAATGTGCTGACCCGCAAGGCCGCACCGCCGGACGCGCTCAACTTCATGGTCTGGGTGAGCACCATTCCCGTCCTGCCCCTGCTGGCGCTGTCCGTCGCCGTGGAGGGCCGGTCCGCGGACCTGGCGGCGCTGCGCGCGCTGGACTGGCAGGGCGCGGGCACCGTCCTCTACGTCGCCTGGGTGACCACCGTCTTCGGCTTCGGCGTCTGGGGCTGGCTGCTGCACCGCCACCCCGCCTCGGCGGTCGCCCCGTTCTCGCTGCTCGTCCCGGTCTTCGGGATGTCCTCGGCCGCCCTGTTCCTGGGCGAGCCGATGACCGGCCTGCGCTGGATCGCGGCGGCCCTGCTGGCCGGCGGCGTGGCGCTCGCCTCCCTCACCCCGCCGCGCCGCGGGAGGACCACTCCGGTGGCGAAGTCCCGGCCGAGGACGGCCCGGGGCGTCACCTCGTGCCGCTGAGCACGGGCTCGCGCACGAACCCGGGCGGTGATGCCGCTCGCGCGGGTGCGGCCCACGGGGTGCGGTCCGTGTGGGTGCGGCCCAGGGGGGTGCGGTCCGCGCGGGTGCGGCCAGCGCGAGGGGGCAGCGCGGGGTGCGGTCCGCGGGGCCTTGTCCGTCACGCCGAGTCGTTGAGCAGCCGCCCCAGATGCTCCCGCCCGGGGCCGAGCAGCTCCGGCAGCTCGGGGGCATCCGGATACCAGCGCTTCTCGTACTCCCAGCACAGCCAGCCGTCCCAGTTGTGCCGGGAGAGGACCTCCACGCACTCGGTCAGCGGCAGGGTCCCGGCGCCGAGCGGGACCGGGGTCGTGTCCTCGGCCGAGGAGATGTCCTTGACCTGCACATACCCCAGGTGCGGGGAGAGCGCCGCGAAGCTCTCCGAGGGCTGCTCACCGCCCAGCCAGGTGTGCATCACGTCCCACACGACGCCCACCTGACGGTGCCCGACCAGACCGAGGATCCGCATCGCGTCCGCGCCGGTGCGGTGCGAGTCGTGGGTCTCCAGCAGGATCCGTACGCCGAGGTCGGCGGCGTACTCGGCGGCCCGGCCCAGCCGGCGCGCGGCCACCGCGTCCGCCTCCTCCGGGCTCTGCTTCTCGGTGCCGCCCGGGAAGACCCTGACATAGGGGGCGCCCAGGTCGCGGGCCAGCTCCAGCAGGTGCCGCACCTCGGTGATGACGATGTCGTCCTCGCAGGGCGCCGCGACCTTGGCGTAACCGCCGAGGCTGAGGATCTCGACGCCGGCCGCTTTGAACTCCGCGGCGACATCGGCCCGTTCGGCCGTGCTGAGGCCCGAGTGCACGGGCTCCTCCGGATGGGCGCGCAGTTCGATGCCGTGGTAGCCGTGCGCGGTCGCGAGGCGCAGCACATCGGACACGGGCAGGCCGGGGACGCCGAGGGTGGAGAACGCCAGCTTCATACGGGGACCCTACCCGCGACCCCGCGGTACGGCTCCCCCTCGTCACCCCGGTGTCGCACGCAGATCCAGCCGCCAGTCCTGGCCGACCAGGTCCTTGCCGAAGGAGCGGTGCGGCTTCTCGTCGACCAGGGTGAAGCCGTGCCGCTGGTAGATGCGGCTGTTCAGGATCCGGCTCAGATACCCCGCGTCCAGCCCCAGCTCCCCCTGCGGATCCGCTGTCGCCCTCCGCCAAACCGCGGGCCTTCGTGCCGCCTGGGGCGGCACGGGTGGGCGCGGGCGGCACCCCGTCAGCGCCGCGCTGCGCACCCCACCCCCGGGGGCGCCCAACCAGCCCGCACGATCGACCCGCCCACCCCCGGAGGGTTACCGCGGCACCCCGCCGGCGCCGGGCTGCGCACCCCACCCCCGGGCGCGCCCAACCGGCCCGCACGATCGACCCACCCACCCCGGGCAACCCCCACCAACCCGCACGATCAACCCCGCGGCACTCCGGAGGACCCCCGCACCATCAACTCCCCCCGCACCAAAGCAATCCCCCCAGGTGGCGCCTCCTCCCTCCCCATGGCGATCCGCCCGGCCCGAGCCCCCGCCTCCGCCAACGGCACCCGCACCGTCGTCAGCGCCGGCACCGCATCCACACTGAACGGCAGATCATCGAACCCCGCCACCGACACATCCCCCGGAATCGCCAGCCCCGAGTCCCGCATTGCCGCACACACCCCCAGCGCCACCGAGTCGTTCGCCGCCACCACCGCCGTCAGCGACGCATCCCTGCGCAGCAGCTCCAGCGCCGCCTCGTACCCGGACTGCCGGTCGTACCGCCCGTGCACCACCCACCGCGGATCCGCCTCCACCCCGTGCGCCGCCAGCCCCGCCCGGTGCCCCTCCAGCCGGTGCCGCGTCGTCGTCTGCCCCTCCGGCCCGGCGATGTACCCGATCCTCCGGTGCCCCAGCCCGATCAGATGCTCCGTCAGCTCCTGCGCACCCCCGCGGTTGTCGAAGGCCAGCGCGACCGCCCCGGTGTCCGGCGCCGGCGGCCGCCCGCACAGCACCACCCGCGTCCCCGCCTCCGTCAGCTTCCGCAGCCTCGCGTCCATCGCCGCCCGGTGCGCCGCGTCCTCGACGACCCCGCCGGTCAGCACCACCGCCGCCGCCCGCTGCCGCTGCAGCAGCGTGAGATACGTCAGTTCGCGCTCCGGTGACCCGCCCGTGTTGCACACGACCGCCAGCCGCTCCCCGCCCGCGCGCCCGCCCGGCCCGCCGATCTCGGACTGGATCGCGCTCGCCATGATCCCGAAGAAGGGGTCGGCGATGTCGTTCACCAGGATCCCCACCAGGTCCGAGGTCGCCGCGGCCAGCGCGCTGGCGGGCCCGTTCAGTACGTAGTCCAGCTCGTCCACGGCCTTCAGCACCCGCTCCCGCGTGGACGCCGCCACCGGATAGTTGCCGTTGAGCACGCGCGACACCGTCGCGGGCGAGACCTGGGCCCGGGCCGCCACGTCCGCAAGGGTCACCGTCATGTCGTGTCCTCCGCCTCGCGCGTTCCACCGTTCGGACCACGTTGCGACCAGACCTTAAGGCCACGCGCCGCGTTGTTCGCCCCCTCGAACGACATGGGCTTGCATTGGTCTTGTCCACACCCCGCACCGGCACTAGCTTGCCCAGAGCAGCCAGAGCAGAAAGCGCTTGCTGCCAGATGCCACCCCCGTCCACCACCGCCCGCCACCACCGGAGGCCGCGCAGCACGGTCCGGCACGGCACGGCGCCCGACCGCACACGAAGGGACCCATGTGACCCGCAGAACGGTGCGTATCGCCATGAACGGTGTGACCGGACGGATGGGCCACCGCCAGCATCTCGTCCGCTCGATCCTGGCCCTGCGCGAGCAGGGCGGACTCGCCCTCGACGACGGCACGGTGCTGTGGCCCGAACCCGTCCTCGTCGGCCGCCGCGCCCACGCGCTGGAGCAACTCGCCGACCTCCACGGCCTGGACCGGCGGAACATCTCCACCGACCTCGACGCCGTCCTCGCCGACGAGAGCACCGACATCTACTTCGACGCCCAGATCACCTCCGCCCGCGAGGAGGCCGTGCGCAGGGCGATCGCCGCCGGCAAGCACGTCTACACCGAGAAGCCCGTCGCCACCACCCTCGACGGCGCCCTGGACCTCGCCCGCCTCGCCAGCGCGGCCGGCGTCCGGCACGGCGTCGTGCAGGACAAGCTCTACCTGCCCGGCCTGCTCAAGCTGAGGCGGCTCGTCGAGGCCGGCTTCTTCGGCCGCATCCTGTCCGTGCGCGGCGAGTTCGGCTACTGGGTCTTCGAGGGCGACTGGCAGCCCGCCCAGCGCCCGTCCTGGAACTACCGTGCCGAGGACGGCGGCGGCATCGTCACCGACATGTTCCCGCACTGGGAGTACGTGCTGCACGAGCTGTTCGGCCGCGTCACCTCCGTCCAGGCCCTCACCGCCACCCACGTCCCCCGCCGCTGGGACGAGAACGGGGGGCCCTACGACGCCACCGCCGACGACGCCGCCTACGGCGTCTTCGAGCTGGCGGGCGGCATCGTCGCCCAGATCAACTCCTCCTGGGCGGTCCGCGTCCACCGCGACGAGCTGGTCGAGTTCCAGGTCGACGGCACCGAGGGCTCCGCGGTCGCGGGCCTGCGCCGCTGCCGCGTCCAGCACCGGTCCGTCACCCCCAGGCCCGTCTGGAACCCCGACGTCCCGGCCACCGAGTCCTTTCGCGACCAGTGGCAGGAGGTCCCGGACAACCAGGAGTTCGGCAACGCCTTCAAGGCCCAGTGGGAGGAGTTCCTCCGCCACGTCCACACCGGCGCCCCCTACCCCCGGGACCTGCTGGCAGGCGCCCGCGGAGTGCAGCTCGCCGAGCTGGGCCTGAGGTCGTCCGCCGAGGGCCGCCGCCTCGACGTACCGGAGCTGACCCTGTGACGATCCGACTGCCCGGCGCCGACGGCCGCCTGCGCCTCTACGAGCCCCGCCGCGAGCCCCTGGCCGTCCGCCCCGGTGCCCCTCCCGTCTCCCGTACGGTCTTCGCCGCCGCCCATGTCGTCGCCGACCCGTACGCGGACCTGTCGCCCGGCGCGCCCGCCGCCGTCGACTGGGACGCCACCCTCGCCTTCCGCCGCCACCTGTGGTCCCACGGGCTCGGAGTCGCCGAGGCCATGGACACCGCCCAGCGCGGCATGGGCCTGGACTGGGCGGGCGCCGCCGAGCTGATCCGCCGGTCGGCGGCGGAGGCGAAGGCGGTGGGCGGCCGGATCGCCTGCGGCGCGGGTACCGACCAGATCACCCGCGGAACCCTCGACGGGATCCGCGCCGCCTACGAGGAACAGCTCGCCGTCGTCGAGGAATCGGGCGCCCAGCCCGTCCTGATGGCCTCCCGTGCCCTGGCCGAGGCCGCCCGGGGACCCGAGGACTACCTGGAGCTCTACGGCCACCTGCTGCGCCAGTCCGCGCGGCCGGTGATCCTGCACTGGCTGGGCCCGATGTTCGACCCGGCGCTGGCGGGCTACTGGGGCTCGCCCGACCTGGACACGGCGGCCGGCGCTTTCCTGGAGCTCATCGCCGCCCACCCCGGCAAGGTCGACGGCGTCAAGGTCTCCCTTCTGCACGCCGGACGCGAGATCGCCCTGCGCCGCCGCCTGCCCCCGGGCGTGCGCTGCTACACCGGCGACGACTTCCACTACCCCGAGCTGATCGCCGGCGACGACCACGGCTTCAGCCACGCCCTGCTGGGCGTCTTCGACCCGCTCGGCCCGCTGGCCGCCGAGGCGGTACGCCTGCTGGACACCGGGGACACCGAGGGCTTCCGCGCCCTCCTCGACCCCACCGTGGACCTGGCCCGCCACCTCTTCTCGGCCCCGACCCGCTACTACAAGACCGGCGTGGTGTTCCTCGCCTGGCTCGCCGGTCACCAGTCGCACTTCACCCTGCTCGGCGGCCTCCAGTCGGCCCGTTCCCTGCCGCACCTGGCCCGCGCCTACGAACTGGCCGACCGCCTCGGCCTGTTCCCCGACCCGCAGCTGGCCGAGACGCGGATGAAGACCCTGCTCACCCTGTACGGAGTGACCCCATGAGCGAGCCGCCCGAGCTGCCCAATGCGCTGGAGCGCTTCTCCGTCAACCAGATGACGGTCCGCCAGCTGTCCCTGCCCGAGCTCGTCGACGCCTGCCGCGAGCTGGGCGTGGCCGGCGTCGGCCTCTGGCGGGAACCGGTCCGGGCGTACGGGGTCGAGGCGGCGGCGAAGCTGGTGCGCGACGCCGGCCTGACGGTGACGACGCTGTGCCGGGGCGGCTTCCTGACCGCGACCGACCCGGCCGAGCGGGCCGCCGCACTCGCCGGCAACCGCCGTGCCGTCGACGAGGCCGCCACGCTGGGCACGGACGTCCTGGTCCTGGTCTGCGGCGGGCTCCCGGCCGGCTCCAGGGACCTGCACGGCGCCCGGGAACGCATCGCCGACGCCCTCGCCGAGCTGGGCCCCTACGCCGAACGGCACGGGGTGCGGCTGGCCGTCGAGCCGCTGCACCCGATGTTCGCCGCGGACCGCTGTGTGGTCTCCACCCTGGCCCAGGCCCTCGACCTCGCCGAACGCTTCCCGGCACGTCAGGTCGGCGTGGCCGTGGACACGTATCACGTCTGGTGGGACGACCGGGCCCCGGACCAGATCGCCCGGGCGGGCGCGGCGGGCCGCATCCACGCCTTCCAGCTCGCCGACTGGACCACTCCGCTGCCGGAGGGCGCCCTGGAGGGCCGCGGCCAGCTCGGCGACGGCGCGATCGACCTGCGCGCCTGGCGGGCCCGCGTGGAGGCGGCCGGCTACACCGGCCCGATCGAGGTGGAGCTCTTCAACTCCGCCCTGTGGGCCCGCGACGGCCGCGAGGTCCTCGCCGAGACCGTCCGCCGCTTCACGGAGCACGCGGTCTAGCGGCCGTCGGGCGCCCGTCCAGAAGGCTCGGAATTTTCTCGAATGGACCGTGCAACCTTCTCCGGACCCCGCGGGTCGTACTTGATGTCAGAACTTCTGAGGGGGGACCGGGGGGGACTCGGGGGGTTCTGACGGGGGGAGGAACCGAGGGGCCCGGT
>NZ_BAAAIZ010000001.1:44102-73186 GCF_039526425.1 Streptomyces thermospinosisporus | reverse complement strand
CCTCGAGGAGGAGCGCGCTTCCCGGTGGGGAGGCCGGGAACGTGACCGCCCGGCCTCCCGGTGTGGGGCCGGGCGGCCGGGCCCGGCTCACAAGAACACGCGGGAGCGTCAGAAGAACGCGCCGTAGCGCGTCAGAGGAACACGTCTGAACGCGTCAGAAGAACACCCCCGCAGCGTGGACGCGTCAGAAGAACACCCCGCAGCGCAGCAGCACATTCGCGTACGGCCGTGCCTCGCCGGTGCGCACCACGAGCCGCGCACCCGCGGTCAGCTCCTTGAGGCGCTCGTGCGGGACGAGAGTGAGAGCGGGGAAATGGTCCGCCAGCAGCCCGGCCGCCTCCGGATTGGCCTCCCGCACCTCGCTCGCCGCCGTCGCCCCTTCGACGACCAGCTCGGCGAGCAGCCCGTGCAGCACCTCGGCGAACGACGGCACACCGGCCCGGAACGCCAGGTCCACCACGCGCGGACCGCCGGGAATCGGCATCCCCGCGTCGCACACCAGCACCCCGTCGCCGTGCCCGAGTTCCGCGAGGGCGCCCGCGAGATGCCGGTTGAGGATCCCGTGCTTCTTCACAGGGCCGCGACCTCCGCCGCCGTCGGGAAGGAGACCTGCGCCCCCTGCTTGGTGACCGTCGCCGCGCCCACCCGGGCCGCGTAGGCGGCGGCCCTGTCGAGCGGCTCGCCGGAGCCGAGCCGCCAGGCCAGCGCCGCGGTGAACGCGTCGCCCGCACCGGTGGTGTCCACCGCCTTCACCTCGACGGACGGGATGCGTGTGATGCCGTCCGAGGAGGCCACCAGCGCGCCCTCGCCGCCCAGGGTCACCACCACCGAGCGCGGGCCCTTCGCCAGCAGCAGCCGCGCCCAGTCCTCCGGCTGGTCGCTCACCCCGGCGCTGTCGCCGAGGACCACCTTCGCCTCGTGCTCGTTGACGATCAGCGGGTCGCAGGCCGCCAGCACCTCGGAGGGCAGCGGCCTGGGCGGCGACGGGTTGAGGACGAACCGGCTGCCCGGCGGCAGGTTCCGCACCACCTCCACCACCGTCTCCAGCGGGATCTCCAGCTGCGTGGACACCACCCGCGAGGCGTGGAAGAGGGACACGGCCGCCCGCACGTCCGACGGCGTCAGCCGCGCGTTGGCGCCCGGGGAGACGACGATGCTGTTGTCCCCCGACGGGTCCACCGTGATCAGCGCGACCCCGGTCGGCGCGCCGCCCACCAGCACACCCACCGTGTCGGCCCCGGCCTTGCGCAGCGAGTCCAGCAGCAGCCGGCCGTGCTCGTCGTCGCCCACCCGCGCCAGCAGCGCGGTGCGGGCGCCCAGCCGGGCGGCGGCCACCGCCTGGTTGGCTCCCTTGCCGCCCGGGTGGACGGCCAGGTCGGAGCCGAGCACCGTCTCCCCGGCACCCGGCCGGCGGTCCACCCCGATCACCAGGTCGGCGTTGGCCGAACCGACGACCAGGAGGTCGTAGTCGTTCATCGATCGCTCCCCGATCCGCGTGCGGCGGGCGGCCGGTGCGACCGGCCGCCCGCCTCGATGGCCCCTCGGCCCGGTGTCAGCCCTCGAACCCGGCCACGTTCTCCTTCGTGACCACCTTCACCGGGACCTTCACCATCTTCTCCACCTTCTTGTCCTCGGCGGCCCGCAATGCGTTGCGCACAGCGATCCTGCCGAGTTCCGTCGGCTGCTGCGCGACCGAGGCGTACAGCGTGCCCGCCTCGACCGCCTTCAGCCCGTCCGGCGTGCCGTCGAAGCCGACGACGTGCACCGACTTGCCGGCCCTGGAGCCCAGCGCCTTGATCGCGCCGAGCGCCATCTCGTCGTTCTCGGCGAACACGCCGTCGATGTCCGGGTGCGCCTGGAGCAGGTTGGTCATCACGTCCAGGCCCTTGGTGCGGTCGAAGTCCGCGGGCTGCTTGGCGACGACCTTGATGCCCGGGTAGTCCTTCAGGCCCTCGGCGAAGCCCGCGCCGCGCTCGCGGCTGGCGGAGGTGCCGGGCTGGCCCTGCAGGATCACGATGGTGCCCTTGCCGCCGAGCTTCTCGGCGAGCGCCCTGGCGCCGAGCGCACCGCCCGCCACGTTGTCGGAGGCGACCAGCGCGGAGGTGTCCGCCTTGTTGACGGTGCGGTCCACGGCGATCACCGGGATGCCCGCCTTGTTGGCGCCGCGCACCGCCGGCCCGGCCGCGTCGGAGTCCACCGGGTTGACGACGACCGCGGAGAGCGAGCCGCTGGTGAAGTTCTGCAGCTGGTTGGCCTGCTGAGAGGCGTCGTTCTGCGCGTCGGTGACGGTGAGGTCGACGCCCAGCTTCCTGGCCTCCTTCTCGGCGCCGTCCCGGATCTGTACGAAGAACGGGTTGTTGAGGGTCGACAGGGACAGGCCGATCTTCGGCTTGGCGGCCCCGGACGAGCCGTTGTGCAGCAGCGAGGTGGCGCCGACCACCGCGACGGCGACCACGGCCGCGATCACGTACGTCAGTGCCTGCTTGCCCTTGTTCCCGCCGGCGGGGGCGCCGGCCGCGGGGGCGGTCGTGCCCGCCTTGCGGCGCAGCGTGTCGAACAGCACCGCCAGCGCGATGACCACACCGATGACGACCTGCTGCCAGAACGCCGACACCGACAGCAGGTTGAGGCCGTTGCGCAGCACCGCGAGGATCAGCGCGCCGACCAGGGTGCCGGACGCCCTGCCGGTGCCGCCCGCCAGGGAGGCGCCGCCGATGACGACCGCGGCGATCGCGTCCAGCTCGTAGCCCTGCGCGGCCTGCGGCTGCGCGGAGGACAGCCGGGCGGCGAGCACGATGCCCGCGGCGGCGGCGAACAGGCCGGAGAAGGCGTAGATGGCGAGCTTCTGCTTCTTCACCCGCAGTCCGGACAGCCGCGCGGCCTCCTCGTTGCCGCCGATGGCGTACATCGACCGGCCGATGTACGTCCGCCCCAGCACGAAGGCGGTCAGCAGGCCCATCACCACCATCACCAGCACCGGCACCGGCAGCCAGCCGCCGAGCGTGTCGCCCAGGTGGGAGACCGAGTCGGGGAAGGCGATGGGCGAGCCCTGCGAGATCACCAGCGACAGGCCGCGCGCCACCGACAGCATCGCCAGCGTGGCGATGAACGGCGGGAGTTTGCCGTAGGAGATGAGGAAGCCGTTGACCAGACCGCAGGCGATGCCCGTCGCCACGGCGAGGACGACCGCGAGCACCACCGGCAGCCCGGCCTCGGTCGCGCTCCACGCCAGTACGGTCGCGGACAGCGCGGCGACCGAGCCGACCGACAGGTCGATGCCCGCCGAGACGATGACGAAGGTGACGCCGAAGGCGAGGATCGCGGTCACCGCGGCCTGCACGCCGACGTTGAGGAGGTTGTCGGCGGTCAGGAAGTCGCCGGACAGCGCCGACATGGCGATCACCAGGACCACCAGCGCGGTCAGCGCGCCGTTGTCGAGGAGCAGTCGGCGCAGGCCGGCCGTGGCACCGGCCTGCGCGCCCGGCTTGCTCTTGAGCGTGTCAGTGGCCACCGGAGGCCTCCGTTCCGTTGCTGGGGGAGCTGGGGGAGCTGGGGAAGTCGGGGGAGCTGGGCGAGTCGGGTGAGCCGGTGGAGGTGCCGACGGCGAGGGCCATCACCGCGTCCTGAGTGGCCTCGGCGGTGTCCAGTTCGCCCGCGAGCCGGCCCTGCGCCATGACCAGGACCCGGTCGCTCATGCCGAGCACCTCGGGCAGGTCGCTGGAGATCATGAGCACCGCGGCGCCGGCCGCCGTCAGCTCGTTGATCAGCTGGTAGATCTCGACCTTGGCGCCGACGTCGATGCCGCGCGTCGGCTCGTCGAGGATGAGTACCTTGGTGTTGGCCAGCAGCCATTTGCCGATGACGACCTTCTGCTGGTTGCCGCCGGACAGGGTGCGCACATGCTGTCCGAGGCCGGCCATCCGCACGCCGAGCTGCCGGGCGATCCGCTCCGCCGCCTCGTACTGCCCCTTGAGGTCGACCAGGCCCGCGCGGGAGGCGGACCGCAGGGTGACCAGGCCCAGGTTCTCCGCCACGGAGGCGTCCAGGACCAGCCCCTGGCCCTTGCGGTCCTCGGGCACCAGACCGACTCCGGCCTCCAGGGCGGCGTTCACGTCGTGGCGGCGCAGCCGCACCCCGCCAACGTGCACGGCCCCGGAGTCGTACGGATCGGCCCCGAACACCGCCCGGGCCACCTCGGTCCGCCCCGCACCGACCAGCCCCGCGATCCCGACGACCTCACCGGCCCGCACCTCGAAGCTGACGTCGTGGAACACCCCGTCCCGGGTCAGGCCCTCCACCTTGAGCAGAGCGTCCCCGGCCTCGGCGCGCTCGCGCGGGTACTGCTGCTCGATGGACCGCCCCACCATCAGCCGCACCAGCTCGTCCTCGGGCGTCGAGGCCGGCACCTGCCCGACGCTGCGCCCGTCCCGGAGCACGGTGACCCGGTCGCCCAGCGCGGCGATCTCCTCCAGATGGTGGGTGATGAAGACGATGCCCACCCCGTCCTCGCGCAGCCGCCGCACGATCGAGAACAGCCTCTCGACCTCCTCCGAGGTCAGCACGGCGGTCGGCTCGTCCATGATCAGGACCCGGGCCTCGAGGCTGAGCGCCTTGGCGATCTCCACCATCTGGAGCCGGGCGATGCCGAGTTCACGCACCCGCGCCCGGGGCGAGACGTCCACCCCGACGCGCTTGAGCAGCACCTCGGCGTCCGCGTCCATCCGCCTGCGGTCGATCATCCCGAAGCGGCGCGGCTGCCGCCCCAGGAAGATGTTCTCCGCGACCGTCAGATCGGGGACGAGGTTGAACTCCTGGTAGATGGTGGCGATCCCGAGCCGCTCGGAGTCCTGCGCATTCTGGATGCGCACCTCCTCGCCGCCCACCACGATCCGGCCGGCGTCGGGGGTGTGGGCGCCGGAGAGCATCTTGATCAGCGTGCTCTTGCCGGCGCCGTTCTCACCGAGCAGCACATGCACCTCGCCGCGGCGCAGATCGAAGTCCACGCCGTCGAGCGCGACCACGCCGGGGAAGGTCTTGCGGATGCCCTCGATGCGCAGCAACTCGTCAGGACTGCGGCTGCTCACGGCGTACTCCTTCGTACGGGGGAGGGGGGACGATCGATTCCGTGCCCGCTGCCGGGCTCACCGCACGAGCGGCGCACGACGAGCCGGGCGGGCAGGGTGACGGAGGAGCCGGGCCTCCCCTCGATCCGGTCGACCAGGGCGCGCACGGCGGCCCGCCCCAGCTCCCGGGTCGGCTGGGCGATGGCGGTGACCGGCGGATCGGTGTGCACGAACCAGGGGATGTCGTCGAACGCGGCGAGCCCGATGTCGTCCGGCACCCGCAGCCCACGCGCGCGGATCGCGTCCAGCGCACCGAGCGCCATCAAGTTGTCCGCGGCGAACACGACTTCGGGCGGCTCGGCCAGCTCCAGAAATCCCTCGGTGACCCGTCGCCCGCTCTCCGCCTGGAAATCTCCCTGGCCGATATAGGCATCGGGCAGCGGCAGCCCGTACTCGCCGAGCGCCTCACGGAAGGCCTCCACCCGCTCCCGGCCGGTCGTGGTGGCCGCAGGACCGGCGATGATCGCCAGCCGCCGATGCCCCAGCCCGTGCAGATGCGCCACCAGGTCCCGCACGGCGGCCCGCCCGTCCGACCGGACCACGGGCACGTCCACGCCAGGGATCCACCGGTCCACGAACACCATCGGCGTCCCCGCCCGCGCGGCCGCCAGCATGCCGGGCGACCCGTCGTCGGTGGGGGAGACCAGCAGCCCGTCGATACGGCGGTCCAGCAGCGTGGTGACGTGGTGGTCCTGGAGGTCGGGCCGCTCGTCCGCGTTGCCGATGATCACGCTGTAGCCGAGGGTGCGGGCCTCCTCCTCCACGGAGCGGGCCAGCTCGGTGAAGTACGGGTTCAGCACGTCGCTGATGACCAGCCCGAGGGTGCGGGTCTGATCGGTGCGCAGCGACCGGGCCACGGCGTTCGGCCGGTACCCCAGCGCTTCGACGGCGGCCGTCACCCGGCGGCGCGCGTCCTCGCTCACCGACGGATGCCCGTTGAGCACCCGCGACACCGTGGCGACGGACAGGCCCGCCTCGGCGGCGACGTCCTTGATGCCCGCCATGCCCGACCCACCTCCTCGTGGAATCGATTACACGGAGGATTGGAAACGATTACACGGGCGAAGGGCAAGAGGTCGTCCGACGGACGCAACCGAATCGTGATGTGGCCGGGGGCGAACCGGAGCCGAAGTGAGCCGCTCTCGGTTGTGGCCCTTCCGGATCAGTCCCAGACGCGCCCTATGCCTTGTCGCCTGTGCGGGGAGGGCCGATGCCCTATGCCGCACCCACCTCGCACCACACGAACTTCCCCCGGCTGCCCTCTCGCGCCAGCGGCTGCCACCCCCACACATCGGCACAGGCCCGCCCCAGGGCGAGGCCCCCTCCGTCCTCGCGCTCCAGCAGGGGCGTGAACGGCTGCGGGGGCTCCGGCGGAGAGGGGTCCGCGTCCCACGCCCCGATCCGCAGCGTCCCCGGTGGCGACCAGCGCACACGGAGAGCGGCGGGGCCTTTCGTGTGCCGTACGGCGTTGGCCACCAGCTCCGCCGCGCGCAGCTCGGCGACATCGACGAGGCGGATCAGTCCGTGCACGGTGAGGATCAGCCGCAGGGTGCGCCGGCTGACGGTGACGGCGCGGAGGTCGTTGGGGATGTGGAGGGAGTACTCCCACGAGGCCGCTCTTCGGATCTTGGTCAGTGACCGGGCTACGGCCCGAGCGCAGCTCGAGCACCTTCTCGAGCAGGCTGCGTCGGTGCACATCAGCATCCGGGTCATCCCCTTCGAGAGGGAGGGCTTTGCGGGTGCCGCGAGCGCCATGACATACGCGGACGGTCCCGTTCAGAAGCTGGACACCGTGGTACGAGATGGCCCGCACGGTGCCTCATTCATCGACGCCGAGGCTCAACTCGGTTCATACCGTGAGCCTTTCCGTAGAGTGAAGGCTACGTCGCTGGACCCGCAGCGGTCACGCGACTTCATCCACAGGCTGACGAAGGAGCTGTGAGGCATGGGCACCCCCGACATCTGGCGGAAGTCGTCCTACTCCGGCCCTGGCGACGGCGACTCCTGCGTGGAGGTGGCGCGGAGACGGGCCGGCATAGCGATACGGGACTCCAAGGTGCCGCACGGAGCCACCCTCACGTTCCCTACGGCGGCCTTCGCCACCTTCGTCGCAGGCCTGAAGGAGTCAACTCACCTGACGAACGCAGCCTGACGGGCTCACGAACCGGCCCCGTCCATGCGCTCCAGCAACTCACGTGCCTCCACGCTGCGGCGGTGCTCCGGGCCGAAGGAACTCACGCACAACTCCTGAGCGGCTGTGGCCAGCTGACGAGCCTCGTCCGTGCGCTGCAACCCGAACAAGGCGTTGGCGGAGGCCAGTTCGACGGCGCCCTGGTCCGGATGGCGCTCGGCTTCGGGCAGGGCGCGGTACAGCTCCTCGGCGCCCCGCGCCTCACCGAGCGCCTCCTCGTGGCGCGCCTGGCCGTTGAGAGCACGGGCCAGGCCGAGTCGTAGCACCAGGGACATCCTGTCCCGCACGGTGTGGGAGGCCAGTGCCTCGCGGGCGACTGTCTCGGCCTCCTGATGGCGCCCCTGCGCATTGAGGGCGAAGACCAGCCCGTTGCGGGCGGCAGCCGCCAGGCGGGCCATCTCGGGGCCGGCGCCGCGGGCCGCGGTCGCGGCGACAGTCGTGCATTCCGCCTCGCACTCCGTGTGCCGGCCCAGCGCCGTCAGCTGCTGCGCACGATCTGAGCGCAGCTTCAGGGTCAGCCAGTGACCGGCACCGAATATCCGGCTGAAGACGACCAGCGCCTCGTCGTACGTGGCCACGGCCTCGGCACTGTGCCCCTGCGCGCCCGCCGCCAGCGCGGCGATGTTCAGCGCCATGGCGCCGTACTGATCGTCCCGCGGCCGGGACCGGGCGGCGGCGAGGGCGGCCGCCTCGGCCTCGGCGTAACGCCCCGCGTCGTACAGCGCTTTGGCCTCGTCCACAGGCGTCCCCGTCATGCGTTCCGCATTGCCCCGGCCACGCCGGCGGAAGATATTCATGATCGGAGCATACGGATGTCCTGCGCACAGGACGTCTGGTTCCCGCCCTCTGCTGAACCGGCGGAGCCACCTGTCACACCCCGCCGGTACCTTCGACTCCATGTCCACCCATCCCTCCGCAGCCGCCGGCGAACGCCGGCTCGCCGTGCTCGAAGGTGTGCTGGAGCGCATCACCTACGCCAACGAGGAGAACGGCTACACGGTCGCCCGGGTCGACACCGGGCGCGGGTCCGGCGATCTGCTGACCGTCGTCGGCGCGCTGCTCGGTGCGCAGGTCGGGGAGTCGCTGCGGATGGAGGGGCGCTGGGGGTCGCACCCGCAGTACGGCAAGCAGTTCCACGTGGAGAACTACACGACGGTGCTGCCGGCCACCGTCCAGGGCATCCGCCGCTACCTCGGCTCCGGCCTGGTCAAGGGCATCGGCCCGGTCTTCGCCGACCGCATCACCCAGCACTTCGGGCTGGACACCCTGCGGATCATCGAGGAGGAGCCGGAACGGCTGATCGAGGTGCCGGGGCTCGGGCCCAAGCGGACGAAGAAGATCGCCGACGCCTGGGAGGAGCAGAAGGCCATCAAGGAGGTCATGCTCTTCCTGCAGACCGTGGACGTGTCCACCTCCATCGCCGTGCGGATCTACAAGAAGTACGGGGACGCCTCGATCTCCGTGGTGAAGAACCAGCCCTACCGGCTCGCCGCCGACGTCTGGGGCATCGGCTTCCTCACCGCCGACAAGATCGCCCAGTCCGTCGGCATCCCGCACGACAGCCCGGAGAGGGTCAAAGCGGGCCTGCAGTACGCGCTGTCGCAGTCCGCCGACCAGGGGCACTGCTATCTGCCGGAGGAGAAGCTGATCGCCGACGCGGTCAAGCTGCTCCAGGTCGACACCGGGCTGGTCATCGAGTGTCTCGGCGAGCTGGCCGCCGAGCCCGGGGACGGGGAGGGCCCGGGTGTGGTGCGGGAGAAGGTGCCGGGGCCGGACGGAGGGGAGCCCGTCACCGCGATCTATCTGGTGCCGTTCCACCGGGCCGAGATGTCGCTCGCCGGGCAGGTGCTGCGCCTGATGCGGACGGACGAGGACCGCATGCCGGCGTTCCAGAACGTCGCCTGGGACAGGGCGCTGGCCTGGCTCAAGGGCCGTACCGGCGCCGAACTGGCCCCGGAGCAGGAGGCCGCCGTCAAGCTGGCCCTGACCGAGAAGGTCGCCGTCCTCACCGGCGGCCCGGGCTGCGGCAAGTCCTTCACCGTGCGGTCGGTGGTGGAGCTTGCCCGCGCCAAGAAGGCCAAGGTGGTGCTCGCCGCGCCGACCGGCCGTGCCGCCAAGCGGCTCGCCGAGCTGACCGGCGCCGAGGCCTCCACCGTGCACCGCCTGCTGGAGCTGAAACCCGGGGGCGACGCCGCCTACGACCGGGACCGCCCGCTGGACGCCGACCTGGTGGTCGTGGACGAGGCGTCGATGCTGGACCTGCTGCTCGCCAACAAGCTGGTCAAGGCGGTGCCGCCGGGTGCGCATCTGCTGTTCGTGGGCGATGTCGACCAGCTCCCCAGCGTCGGCGCGGGGGAGGTGCTGCGGGATCTGCTCGCCGAGAACAGCCCCGTTCCCGCGGTCCGTCTCACCCGGGTGTTCCGCCAGGCCCAGCAATCCGGCGTGGTCACCAACGCGCACCGCATCAACGCCGGGAAGCACCCGGTCACCGAGGGCCTGAAGGACTTCTTCCTCTTCGTCGAGGAGGACACCGAGGAGGCGGGCCGGCTGACGGTGGACGTCGCCGCCCGGCGCATCCCCGCGAAGTTCGGGCTCGACCCGCGCCGCGACGTCCAGGTGCTCGCGCCCATGCAC
Source organism: Streptomyces thermospinosisporus (assembly GCF_039526425.1). Taxonomy (NCBI): domain Bacteria; kingdom Bacillati; phylum Actinomycetota; class Actinomycetes; order Kitasatosporales; family Streptomycetaceae; genus Streptomyces; species Streptomyces thermospinosisporus. Next base: position 63,238 of record NZ_BAAAIZ010000001.1, on the reverse strand, counting down.
CGGGGGCCGGCCGGCGCCGGGACGCTCAACGGCCTGCTCCAGCAGGCCATCACACCGGGGCGCCCCGACCTGCCCGAGAAGCGCTTCGGCGGCCGGGTCTTCCGGGTCGGCGACAAGGTCACCCAGATTCGCAACAATTACGACAAGGGCAAGAACGGGGTCTTCAACGGCACCGTGGGTGTGGTCACCTCACTCGACCCGGTGGACCAGCGTCTGACGGTGCTCACGGACGAGGACGAGGAGGTGCCGTACGAGTTCGACGAACTCGACGAGCTGGCGCACGCCTACGCGGTGACCATCCACCGCTCCCAGGGCAGCGAGTACCCGGCCGTGGTCATCCCGGTGACCACCGGGGCGTGGATGATGCTGCAGCGTAATCTGCTGTACACGGCTGTCACGCGGGCCAAGCGCCTGGTCGTCCTCGTCGGCTCCCGCAAGGCGATCGGCCAGGCGGTGCGCACGGTCTCGGCGGGCCGGCGCTGCACAGCGCTCGATTTCCGCCTCTCCGGTTCCGGTTCCGCCTCTCCGGGGCTCGTCCCCGGGCTGTGAGGGCCGCGACACAGAAAAATGATCGATCAAACGAGTCGCGAAGGTCACAGAGCACTTCCGGATGCGGATCACAAGGGGCAGGATGGGCAAGTTGGCGGCACTCAGTGCCGTCGATAGGCCCGATGGTCGACCCCGAGTGCACTCTCCTGAGCCGAGTGGGGGATGGTAGAGACAGTCAGGGCACCTCGAAGATGAGGCACTACGTCGGTGAGGGAAGACGTGAGCGACAACTCTGTAGTACTGCGGTACGGCGACGGTGAGTACACCTACCCGGTGGTCGACAGCACCGTCGGCGACAAGGGCTTCGACATCGGGAAGCTCCGAGCCCAGACCGGTCTGGTGACGCTGGACAGCGGCTACGGCAACACCGCCGCCTATAAATCCGCCATCACCTACCTCGACGGTGAGGCGGGCATCCTCCGTTACCGCGGCTACCCGATCGAGCAGCTGGCCGAGCGCTCCACCTTCCTGGAGGTCGCCTACCTGCTGATCAACGGCGAGCTGCCGACCGTCGACCAGCTCTCGGCGTTCAAGAACGAGATCACGCAGCACACCCTGCTGCACGAGGACGTCAAGAACTTCTACAAGGGCTTCCCGCGCGACGCCCACCCGATGGCCATGCTGTCGTCGGTGGTCTCCGCGCTGTCCACCTTCTACCAGGACAGCCACAACCCGTTCGACGAGACCCAGCGTCACCTCTCGACGATCCGGCTGCTCGCCAAGCTCCCGACGATCGCCGCCTACGCGTACAAGAAGTCGATCGGCCACCCGTTCGTCTACCCGCGCAACGACCTCGGCTACGTCGAGAACTTCCTGCGCATGACGTTCTCGGTCCCCGCCCAGGAGTACGAGCTCGACCCGATCGTGGTCTCCGCGCTCGACAAACTGCTCATCCTGCACGCGGACCACGAGCAGAACTGCTCGACCTCCACGGTCCGCCTGGTCGGCTCCTCGCAGGCGAACATGTTCGCCTCCATCTCCGCCGGCATCAACGCCCTGTGGGGCCCGCTGCACGGCGGCGCCAACCAGTCGGTGCTGGAGATGCTGGAGGGCATCCGCGACAGCGGCGGCGACGTCGACGCCTTCATCCGCAAGGTGAAGAACAAGGAGGACGGCGTCCGCCTGATGGGCTTCGGCCACCGGGTCTACAAGAACTTCGACCCGCGCGCCAAGATCATCAAGGCCGCCGCGCACGACGTGCTGTCCGCCCTCGGCAAGTCCGACGAGCTGCTGGACATCGCGCTGAAGCTGGAGGAGCACGCGCTCTCCGACGACTACTTCGTCTCGCGCAGCCTCTACCCGAACGTCGACTTCTACACCGGCCTGATCTACCGGGCCATGGGCTTCCCGACCGAGATGTTCACGGTCCTGTTCGCCCTCGGCCGCCTGCCGGGCTGGATCGCCCAGTGGCACGAGATGATCAAGGAGCCGGGCTCCCGCATCGGCCGCCCGCGCCAGATCTACACCGGCGTGGTGCTGCGGGACTTCGTCCCGGTCGAGGAGCGCTGACACCGGCCGAGAGGCCGGCACCTCCTGGCAGAGGAGGCCGGCACCTCCTGGCAGAGGAGGCTGTGCGCACCTCCCGCCGAGAAGGCTGGCGCACCTCCCGTCGAGGAGGCTGGCGCACCTCCCGTCGAGGAGGCCGTGCGCCCGGGGCGTGAACGCTGAAGGGGCGCGGGCGACCGCGGGCCGCCGTGAGGCAGGCCGCGCGGCTGCCCGCGCCCCTTTCTGTGCCAGGCCACAGTGTGTGCCGTCGAGGCGGGCGACGGCCTCACAGACCCCGGACCCGGAACCCGGGGGAGAACCCGGGAGATCCTGGGAGAGAGAAGAAGGCGCCCCGATCGCCAGTCCCCCCACGGGCCGACGACCAGGGCGCCTTCCCGTGTCCCGGTGCGGATTCCCCCCACGGGATCCGGCCGGGCGTCTGTGAGGACAGCGCCTGAATCGCTGCGGTCTGCCGGGACAGCACACGGTCGGGAGGGCCGCTCAAAGCTCCCCGGTGTGTACGTGCCCCGGCAACGCAATCTCTGGGAAAGTCCCCCAAGACAATCCCAGATGTCAGGAAGCGCCCCCCAAGACGCTGCCTGACATCGCCAACTTAGACCTTCGAACCCCTTCGATGGTTACGTTCACATCACTGTGATCTGCGTCTCTTGCATCAACCCGCTTAATACGCAAGAGACCGCATACCGCTGGCGGGACTCAAGCGTAAGGATGATGCGCGAGCCTTGTGAAGAGCTTATGTGAGTGTCCTACCGGACTCCAGGGTTACTCATCAGTTGAGTCCTCAATGAAATGCGCGGAGGCGGAGGCTGTTCGTCACCACGAACACCGACGAGAACGCCATCGCCGCCCCGGCGATCATCGGATTCAGCATTCCGGCCGCCGCGAGCGGCAGCGCGGCCACGTTGTAACCGAACGCCCACACCAGGTTGCCCTTGATCGTGGCGAGTGTCCTGCGGGAGAGCCGGATCGCGTCCGCCGCCACCCGCAGATCCCCGCGCACCAGCGTCAGATCGCCCGCCTCGATGGCCGCGTCGGTGCCGGTGCCCATGGCCAGACCCAGATCGGCGGTGGCGAGCGCGGCCGCGTCGTTGACGCCGTCGCCGACCATGGCGACCGTACGGCCCTCGGCCTGGAGCCGGCGCACGGCCGCGACCTTGTCCTCGGGCAGCACCTCGGCGATCACCTCGTCGATGCCCGTCTCGCGGGCCACCGCCTCGGCGACCGTCCGGTTGTCGCCGGTCAGCAGCACCGGGGTCAGGCCCAGGGCGCGCAGCTCGCGCACCGCCTCGGCGCTGGTCTCCTTGACCGCGTCCGCCACGGCCAGCACGCCGCGCGCCGCGCCGTCCCAGGTGACGACCACGGCCGTACGGCCCTGCCGCTCGGCCCGCTCGCGGGCACCGGCCAGCTCCGGCGGCAGCGGGGCGCCGCCCTGCGCGCCGCCGGCGTCGTGGAACCGCCCCACGGTCACCTCACGGCCGTCCACCCGGCCGCGCACGCCCCGGCCGGGGACGTTCTCGAAGTGCTCGACGGGCGGCAGTGCGCCCAGGCGCTCCTCGGCGCCCGCGGCGATCGCCCGTGCCACGGGATGCTCGGAGGCGTGCTCCAGGGCGCCCGCGAGGCGCAGCACCTCGTTCTCCTCGGTGCCCTCGGCGGCGTGCACGGCCTGGAGCGTCATCCGGCCGGTGGTGACCGTGCCGGTCTTGTCCAGCACCACCGTGTCGACCCGGCGCGTGGACTCCAGCACCTCCGGGCCCTTGATCAGGATGCCGAGCTGGGCGCCGCGGCCGGTGCCGACCATCAGCGCGGTCGGGGTGGCGAGCCCGAGGGCGCACGGGCAGGCGATGATCAGCACGGCGACGGCCGCGGTGAAGGCGGCCACGGTGTCGCCGGTGGAGCCGAGCCACAGCCCGAAGGTGCCGGCCGCGATCAGCAGCACCACGGGCACGAAGACGCCGGAGATCCGGTCGGCCAGCCGCTGCACCTCGGCCTTGCCGTTCTGCGCCTCCTCGACCAGCCGCGCCATCCGCGCGAGCTGGGTGTCGGCGCCGACCCGGGTGGCCTCGACGACCAGCCGGCCGCCCGCGTTGACCGTGGCGCCGGTGACGGTGTCGCCCACGGTGACGTCCACCGGGACCGACTCGCCGGTCAGCATGGACGCATCCACGGCCGAGGTCCCCTCGACCACCGTGCCGTCCGTGGCGATCTTCTCGCCGGGCCGGACCACGAACCGGTCGCCCACGGCCAGCCGCTGCGCAGGTATCCGCACCTCGCGTCCGTCGCGCAGCACCGCCACGTCCTTGGCGCCCAGCTCCATCAGGGCCCGCAGGGCGGCTCCCGCGCGGCGCTTGGAGCGGGCCTCCAGATAGCGGCCGAGCAGGATGAACGCGGTGACCCCGGCGGCGACCTCCAGATAGATCGTGGAGGCGCCGTCGGTGCGCGAGACGGTCAGCTCGAAGGGGTGGCGCATGCCGGGCGTGCCCGCGTCGCCGAGGAACAGCGCCCACAGCGACCAGCCGAACGCCGCCAGCGTGCCCACCGAGACCAGCGTGTCCATGGTGGCCGCGCCGTGCCGGAGGTTGGTCCAGGCGGCCCGGTGGAAGGGCAGCCCGCCCCAGACCACCACGGGCGAGGCCAGGGCGAGCGAGAGCCACTGCCAGTTGTCGAACTGCAGGGGCGAGACCATCGCCAGCAGGACGACGGGAAGGGCGAGCACCGCCGAGACCAGCAGGCGCCGGCGCAGGGCGGTCAGCTCCGGATCCTCGTCCGGGGCCTGCTGTTCCTCCTCCCGCGGGGGCGCCGGGAGTTCGGCGGTGTAGCCGGTCTTCACCACGGTGGCGATCAGGTCGTCGACCGCAAGGTCCGCCGGGTAGGTGATCCGGGCCTTCTCCGTCGCGTAGTTGACCGTGGCGGAGACGCCGTCCATCCGGTTGAGCTTCTTCTCGATGCGGGCCGCGCACGCGGCGCAGGTCATCCCGCCGATGAGCAGCTCGACCTCGGACGTCGCGGGGCGGACGTCCTCGGGGGCGGCGGTGGTGGTGGTCATGTCCTGGACTCCGGTGCGAGGTGAACGCCGGGGCGGGGGGTGCCGGTGGGCCGGCGTGCGGCGCCAGTGCACCGATCGGCTGCGGTGCGCTGATCGGCTGCGGTGCACTGACTGGCTGCGGTGCGCTGATCGGCTGCGGTGCGTGGCTGCCGGCCGGCTCGGCCGGGCTTGGCCGGGCTCGGCCGGGCTGCTCAGGCCCTGCCGACCAGCTCGTAACCGGCCTCGTCGACCGCCGCGCGCACCGCCTCGTCGTCGAGCGGGGCCGCGGAGACGACGGTGACCTCGCCGGTGGCGGCGGTGGCCGTGACCGAGCTGACGCCGGCGATCTCCGAGATCTCACTGGAGACCGCGCCCTCGCAGTGTCCGCAGCTCATCCCGCTCACCTTGTAGACGGTGGTGACGGTTCCCTGGGTGTCGGTCTGGGTGGTCATGTCGTTACTCCTCGTCGAGGCGTGTGGGGTCGAGGGGGCCACGGAGGCCCCGACACCGCCCAGACTATACCCCTAGGGGGTATTAGTCGACCAGGGGGGCCAGGTACCGGAGGAGAACGTTCTTCAGTTCGCGCACATAGGCCTCGCGCTCCTCGCCCTCGTGGGCGAGGACCAGTTCCAGGCCGGCCTTGTAGATCCCCACGCACACCTCGGCGGTGCGCCGGACGTCCGCCGCCGGGGTGTCCGGCAGGAACGGGGTGAGCAGGGCCTCGACCCGGCCGATCAGGGTGGCGTGCAGGGCGTCGTGCTCCTCGGCCATGCGGCCGGGGATGTCCGAGCCGTGCATCAGGGTGTAGAAGACCGGGTGGCGGCAGTTGAAGTCGATGAAGCGGTCCACGGCCGCCCCGACCGCCTCCTCCAGCGGGGTCGCGGGGTCGACCGGGGCGAGGGCCTCGCCGTAGGTCCGGCGCATCTCACTCATCAGGCGCTCGCCCAGCTCGATGGCGATCGCTTCCTTGTTCGGGAAGAACTGGTACAGGGTGCCCGGGGAGACGCCGGCCTCGCGGGCGATGGCGTTGGTGCTGGCGGCGGTGTAGCCGGTGGTGCAGAAGACGGACGCCGCCGCCTCGAGCAGCTGGGCGATGCGCCGCTCGCCGCGCGCCTGACGGCGGCGCGGCTGCTCTTTCGCTTCTTTCGCTGTTCTCTCGCTCTTGGCGGGCACGTGGTTGTCCCCAGTTCTCGGTAAGCGTTGACAAACGCGAGAGGTCACTCGCATTCTGATGAAACGCGAGCGATCTCTCGTGTTTTCCAGTCTATGGCCATGGTCCTGCACGTCCGTGGCCGTGCCGGATTGCACTGCATGGCGACTGCATGGCGACTGCATGGTGAAGGGGACAGCGCAGGATGACCGAAGTCAACAAGCCGCCCAGGATCGGGGGCTTCACGCGCCTCGTCACCGCCAGGCCCCGCCTGTCGCTGCTGGCGGCCCTGGTGCTCACGGTGCTCGCCGTGCTGGCCGGCAGCGATGTCGCCGACCGCATGGGCAGCGGCGGCTGGGAGGACCCGGACGCCGAGTCCACCTACGCCACCAAGGCCCTGGAGCGCGAGTTCCCCGACTCCCAGCCCAACGTCCTGCTGCTCGTCGACGCGGGCAGGGCCCAGGTGGACGACGCGGCCGTGGCCGCAGAGGGCAGGCGGCTCGCCGAGCGCCTGGCCGGGGAGCAGGGCGTGACCGGCGTCCGCTCCTACTGGCGGACGGGCTCGCCCGCGCTGCGCGCCGAGGACGGCCACGAGGCGCTGATCGCCGCCCGCATCACGGGCGACGAGACCGCGATGTACGAGACCCTGGACCGCATAGCCCCCGCCTACCGCGGCGAGAGCGGCCCGGTGGACGTCAGCGTCGGCGGCCCGGTCGCGGTGCGGCAGGAGATGCAGACGATCATCCAGGAGGACCTGCTGCGGGCCGAGATGATCGCCCTGCCCGTGACCCTGGTCCTGCTGGTGATGGTCTTCGGCAGCGCCGTCGCGGCCCTGCTGCCCCTCGGCATCGGTGTCGTCGCCATCCTGGGCACCAACGCCGTCCTGCGCGGCCTCACCGAGTTCACCGATGTGTCGGTCTTCGCGATGAACCTGACCACCGCGCTCGGACTCGGTCTCGCCATCGACTACGCCCTGTTCATCGTCCGCCGCTTCCGCGAGGAGCTGGCCGCGGACGGCGACCCGCTGACCGCCGTGGGCGCCACCCTGCGCACGGCCGGCCGCACGGTGCTGTTCTCCGCGCTCACGGTCGCCGTGTCCCTCGCCGCGATGCTGCTCTTCCCGCAGTACTTCCTGCGCTCCTTCGCCTACGCCGGCATAGCGGTGGTGCTGCTGGCCGCTGCCGCCGCGCTGATCCTGCTCCCGGCCGCCCTGGTGCTGCTCGGCCACCGGGTCAACTCCCTCGACCTCAGGCGCCTGTTCCGGAGCGGACGCGGAAAGCGGACAGCGGACGCCGCGCCGGAGAAGCCCGCTCAGTCGGCCCCTGTGGAGGAAGGCGCCGTCTGGGGCCGCACCGCCCGGGTGGTGATGCGGCGCGCCCCGTTCTTCGCCCTGGGCACCACCGCCGTGCTGGTGCTGCTCGGACTGCCCTTCCTGGGCGTGAAGTTCGGCACCGCCGACGACCGCCAGCTGCCCTCCAGTGCCGAGTCGCACATCGTGCAGCAGCACATCCGCGACGGCTTCCCGGGCAGCCCCGGCGGCGGCCTGGAGGTCCTCGCCGAGGGACGCGCCACCGAGGCGCAGTACGCCGCCTACAAGGAGCGGGTCGCCGCCCTGCCCGAGGTGCTGCGGGTCGAGGGGCCCCTGGTGAAGGGCGACTCGGCCTACTTCACCGTGCTGCCCAAGGGGGAGGCCGTGGACGACCCGGCCCAGCGGCTGGTGGACGAACTGCGCGCGGTGGACGCCCCGTTCGACACCAAGGTGACCGGCATGGCGGCCGTCCTGGTCGACTCCAAGGACGCCATCGCGGAGCAACTGCCGCTCGCCCTCGTCCTCATCGCCCTGGTCACCCTGCTGCTGGTCTTCCTGCTCACCGGCAGCGTGCTGATACCGATCCAGGCCGTGGTGCTCAACGCGCTCAGCCTCACCGCGATGTTCGGGGCGGTGGTCTGGGTCTTCCAGGACGGCCACCTCTCCGGCCTGCTGGGCTTCACCAGCCCCGGCTCCATCGAGACCACCCTGCCGGTGCTGATGTTCTGCGTGGCCTTCGGCCTCTCCATGGACTATGGCGTGTTCCTGCTCTCCCGCATCAAGGAGGAGTACGAGAAGACCGGCGACCACGACCAGGCGGTCCGGCACGGTCTGCAGCGCACGGGCGGGCTGATCACCGCGGCGGCGGTCATCCTGGCGGTGGTCATGGTCGCCATCGGCACCTCCCGGGTGACCAACACCAAGATGCTGGGGCTCGGGATCGCGCTGGCCGTCCTCATGGACGCGATGATCGTCCGCAGCCTGCTCGTCCCGTCGGTGATGCGCCTCACCGGCCGCGCCACCTGGTGGGCACCGGGCCCGCTGCGGCGGTTCCACGAGCGGTTCGGGCTGAGCGAGGGGGAGTCGGCGCCGCGCACGAAGGAGGCCCCCGCGGCCGAGCAGCCGGACGAGCCGTCCGAGGGCCGGCGCGACACGGTGGACGCCGGCCGGAGCTGACGGCACGGGCTCCCCTGAGTCAAGGAGCGGCGGCTGCGCCCCACCCGCTCGAGGTGGGGTGCAGCCGCCGCCTGTGCGTCGGGCCGGGCCCTCAGGCCCTCACCTCCGCCCCCTGTTGCCCGGCCGGGACGCCACCCAGGCCCGGACGGTGTCCGCGTACCAGTAGGGCTTGCCCCCTTCCACATGGTCGGGCGGCGGCAGCAGGCCGTGCTTGCGGTAGGAGCGCACGGTGTCCGGCTGCACCCTGATGTGCGCAGCGATGTCCTTGTAGGACCACAGCCTTCTGTCGGTCATGCGTCGTACCTCCCCGCGCAGACCACGGCGGCGGCCGGGGGTGGCCGTCAGGGGGAGCCGGGCTGCGCTGGTGATCACCAAGCGTTGTGCCCGGTGAACGATGCGTGATGGGGCCGGGGAAGGGATTGTGCGCGGGTGTGACCAAGGCCCCGCTGAAGCCGGACATGTGTGACACGGGTGAGGTGTCTGTGACACGTCTGACAAGAACTGGTCCGTATGTCTGGACAAAATGTTGACAGCGCTGCGTCGCCCGGCTAGAAACCGGGGGAAGGGCCGTACGAACGGGACGCGCGCCCGGCACCGATCACCTCCGGCGCGGGAGGCCGCTTTGCTTTGGCAGGAGCGAAGTGCGAGCGAAGACTCCCCGCCCGCTTCGGCCCCGCGCCGGAGGACTCCCCGACCGGACTCCCGGCCGGCCCGCCGCAGGCGAACACGGCGGGCCGGCCGCGCGTATACCTCGGCGCGGTTCTGCTTTCGTCCGGCCCACGCCGACAGCACAGGGGGTTACCCGATGACGGCGCACACCACGACCACCCGGCTCACGGTCGCCCAGGCACTCGTCCGCTTCCTCGCCGCCCAGTACACCGAGCGCGACGGTGAACGGCGCAGGCTGATCGAGGCCACCTGGGGCATCTTCGGCCACGGCAATGTCGCCGGGATCGGCCAGGCGCTGCTGGAGCACGCGGAGGTGATGCCATATCACCAGGGCCGCAACGAGCAGGCCATGGTCCACGCCGCCGTCGGGTACGCCCGCCAGTGCAACCGGCTCTCCGCCCACGCCGTCACCACCTCCATAGGCCCCGGCGCGACCAACCTGGTCACCGGCGCCGCCCTCGCCACCGTCAACCACCTGCCGGTGCTGCTCCTGCCCGGCGACGTCTTCGCCGCCCGCCCCGCCGACCCGGTGCTCCAGCAGCTGGAGGTGCCGCACGCCGGCGATGTGTCGGTCAACGACTGCCTGCGCCCGGTGTCCCGCTACTTCGACCGGATCACCCGCCCCGAGGCCCTGATCCCGTCCGCGCTGAACGCGATGCGCGTGCTCACCGACCCCGCCGGGACCGGCGCCGTCACCCTCGCCCTGCCGCAGGACGTGCAGGCCGAGGCCTACGACTGGCCCGAGGAGTTCTTCGCCGAGCGCGTCTGGACCGTGCGCCGCCCCGCCGCCGACCCCGCCGAGCTGGCCGCGGCCGTCACCGCCATCCGCGCCGCCCGCCGCCCCCTGCTCGTCGCCGGCGGCGGGGTGCGCCACAGCCGCGCCGAGGAGGCCCTCGCCGGCTTCGCCGCCGCCACCGGCATCCCCGTCGCCTCCACCCAGGCAGGCAAGGGCTCCCTCCGCCACGACCACCCCCAGGACGTCGGCGGCATCGGCCACACCGGCACCGCCACCGCCTGCGAACTCGCCCGCGCCGCCGACCTGGTGATCGGTGTCGGCACCCGCTACACCGACTTCACCACCGCCTCCGGCACCCTCTTCCAGAACCCGGACGTCCGCTTCCTCAACCTCAACATCGCCGCCTTCGACGGCCACAAGCTCGCCGGACTCCCGCTGATCGCGGACGCCCGCAGCGCCCTGACCCAGCTGACCGAGGCACTCACCAGGCCCCGGTACCGGATCGCCGCCGCCTACGCCGCCGAGTACACCGAGGACAAGGAACGCTGGGAGCAGCGCGTCGACGCCTGCTACGAGGCCGACGAGCCCGACGTCCGGCCCACCCAGCCGCAGGTGCTCGGCGTCCTGGACAGCCTGGTGGACGAGACCGACATCGTCATCAACGCCGCCGGTTCACTCCCCGGCGACCTGCACAAGCTCTGGCGCGCCCGCTCCCGCGACCAGTACCACGTGGAGTACGGCTACTCCTGCATGGGCTACGAGATCCCCGCCGCCATCGGGGTGAAGCTCGCCGCACCCGGGCGGCAGGTGTGGGCACTCGTCGGCGACGGCACCTATCTGATGATGCCCACCGAGATCGTCACCGCCGTGCAGGAGGGGATCGCGATCAAGGTCGTGATCCTGCAGAACCACGGCTACGCCTCCATCGGCGCCCTGTCCGATTCGGTCGGCGGCGAGCGGTTCGGCACCGCGTACCGCTTCCCGTCCGCCGACGGCGGCCACACCGGGCCGCCGCTGCCGGTCGATCTCGCCGCCAACGCGGCCAGCCTCGGCATGCGGGTGCTGCGCGCCAGGACTGTCGACGGGCTGCGCGGGGCACTCGCCGAGGCGCGGGCCGCCGACACTCCCACATGTGTCTACGTGGAGACCCAAACGACCGACACTGTGTCGGGCGCGCCTCCGGCGCAGGCCTGGTGGGATGTACCTGTGGCCGAGACCGCGACCCGCGCGTCCGCGGTCAAGGCACGTGAGCTGTACGAACGGCACGTCTCCACCCGACGCCGCCATCTGTGAAGGAGTACTCGGTCATGACGAAGATCGTCAACCACTGGATCGGCGGCAAGACCGCCGAGGGCGCCTCGGGTACCTACGGTCCGGTGACGAACCCCGCCACCGGGGAGGTCACCACCAAGGTCGCCTTCGCCTCCGTGGAGGAGGTGGACGCCGCGGTAGCCGCCGCCAAGGAGGCGTTCCCGAGCTGGAGCCAGACCTCGCTCGCGCAGCGCACCACCATCCTCTTCCGCTTCCGCGCCCTGCTCGACCAGCACCGCGACGAGATCGCCGAGCTGATCACCGCCGAGCACGGCAAGGTGCACTCCGACGCCCTCGGTGAGGTCGCGCGCGGCCTGGAGATCGTCGACCTGGCCTGCGGCATCAACGTCCAGCTCAAGGGCGAGCTGTCCACCCAGGTCGCCAACCGCGTCGACGTGGCCTCCATCCGGCAGCCGCTGGGCGTGGTCGCCGGCATCACCCCGTTCAACTTCCCGGCGATGGTGCCGATGTGGATGTTCCCCATCGCCATCGCCTGCGGCAACACCTTCGTGCTGAAGCCCAGCGAGAAGGACCCCTCGGCCTCCGTCCGCCTCGCCGAGCTGCTGTCCGAGGCCGGCCTGCCCGACGGCGTGTTCAACATCGTCCACGGCGACAAGGTGGCCGTCGACCGCCTCCTGGAGCACCCCGACGTCAAGGCCGTCTCCTTCGTCGGCTCCACGCCCATCGCCCGCTACATCCACACCACCGCCTCCGCCAACGGCAAGCGCGTGCAGGCCCTCGGCGGCGCCAAGAACCACATGCTGGTGCTCCCGGACGCCGACCTGGACGCGGCCGCCGACGCCGCCGTCTCCGCCGCCTACGGCTCGGCCGGCGAGCGCTGCATGGCGATCTCCGCGGTCGTCGCGGTCGGCTCGATCGGCGACGAGCTGGTGGAGAAGATCCGCGAGCGCGCCGAGAAGATCAAGATCGGCCCCGGCAACGACCCGACCTCCGAGATGGGCCCGCTGATCACCAAGGCCCACCGCGACAAGGTCGCCTCCTACGTGGAGAACGCCGCCGCCGAGGGCTGCGAGGTCGTCCTGGACGGCACCGGCTTCACCGTGGACGGCTACGAGAACGGCCACTGGATCGGCATCTCCCTCCTCGACAAGGTGCCGACCTCGGCCAAGGCCTACCAGGACGAGATCTTCGGCCCGGTGCTGTGCGTGCTGCGCACCGAGACCTACGAGGAGGCCCTGGAGCTCATCAACTCCTCGCCGTTCGGCAACGGCACCGCGATCTTCACCCGGGACGGCGGCGCGGCCCGCCGCTTCCAGCTGGAGGTCGAGGCCGGCATGGTCGGCGTCAACGTCCCGATCCCGGTCCCCGTGGGCTACCACTCCTTCGGCGGCTGGAAGGACTCCCTCTTCGGCGACCACCACATCTACGGCAACGACGGCACGCACTTCTACACCCGCGGCAAGGTCGTCACCACCCGCTGGCCCGACCCCGCCGACATCCCCGCCGGCGTCGACCTGGGCTTCCCGCGCAACCACTGAGCACCCCCTCGTGCGCCTTCGCCGCACACCCTCACGGGGCCGCCCGTTTCTCCGGGCGGCCCCGGCCTTTCGCCCGCCTCCGCCGCGATTCCCGCCCGCCCGGCACGAAGACAATGCGTACATAACTCCGCACATGCCTGCGTGCATGTCACCCCAAGTGTCTGTGTGACGCGCCCGACGCGGGAGCCGGGCCGGCCCCGGCGTACAACGGGCGCGGTATGCGGGGACCGGTAGGTACACCAGCGGGAGGTGACGAGGTTCGGTCTCCGGGCGGCAGGGGGACGGGCGGTTCACCCCGTACCGTGGTCGCATGGATCTTCGACTGCCCGGCCTGCGGTGGTTCCGGTCGCTGCGGCCCCGAGGGGCCCTCGCCGCCGGGGCCGCCGTCGTCGTACTCGCCGGAGCCGGCACCTACGGCGCGGTCGCCTCGGACGAGCCGCCCGCCGTCCGGCGCGCCGACCGGGTCATGACGATGGGCGACGGGGTGCGCATCGACACCTCGTACTTCACCGCGGGGCCGGCCGGCCGCCGCCCCGCCGTGCTGCTCGGGCACGGCTTCGGCGGCAGCAAGAACGATGTGCGCAAGCAGGCCGAGGCCCTCGCCCGCGAGGGATACGCGGTGCTCACCTGGTCCGCGCGCGGCTTCGGCCGGTCCACCGGGAAGATCGGGCTGAACGACCCGAAGGGCGAGGTCGCCGACGCCTCCCGGCTGGTCGACTGGCTGGCGAAGCAGCCGGAGGTCCGCCTGGACAAGCCCGGCGACCCCCGCGTCGGCATGGCCGGCGCCTCCTACGCCGGTGCCGTCTCCCTGCTCACCGCCGGGCACGACGACCGGATCGACGCCCTCGCCCCGTCCCTCACCTACTACGACCTCGCCGACGCGCTGTTCCCGAACGGCGTGCTGAAGAAGCTGTGGGCGAGCCTCTTCGTCAGCGCCGGCGGCGGCTGCGACCGGTTCGAGCCCGAGCTGTGCCGGATGTATCAGCGGGTCGCCGAGTCCGGCACGCCCGATGCCGAGGCCCGCCGCCTGCTGGAGAGGCGCTCGCCGTCCGCGGTCGCCGACCGCATCGACGTGCCCACCCTCCTGGTGCAGGGCCAGTCCGACTCGCTCTTCCCGCTCGGCCAGTCCGACGCCACGGCCACGGCCGTCCGCCGCAACGGCGCCCCCGTGGACGTCGACTGGATCGCGGGCGGGCACGACGGCGGCGACATGGAGACCGCCCGGGTGGAGGGCCGCGTGCGGGCCTGGTTCGACCGGCACCTCAAGGGCGACAAGAGCGCGGACACCGGACCCGCCTTCCGCGTCACCCGCACCGGAGGCGTCGACTCCACCGACGGGGAGGCCCAGTTGCGCGGCGCGAGCGCCGACCGCTACCCCGGCCTGCACAGCGGGCCGCGCGAGATCCCGCTCACCGGACCCGAGCAGACCTTCGACAACCCGGCCGGCGCCGGCCCGCCCGCCGTCTCCGCCCTCCCCGGACTCGGCGGGTCCGGCGGGCTGTCCCAGCTCTCCTCCCTCGGCGTCGGCGTCTCCCTGGACTTCCCCGGCCAGCACGCCCGCTTCGACTCCGCCCCGCTCCGCAAGGACCTGCGCATCACCGGCTCACCGACGGCCACCGTTCACGTCACCTCCTCCAGCGAGGACGCCGTCCTGTTCGCCAAGGTCTACGATGTCGGCCCGGACGGACGGCAGCAGGTGCTGCCCTCCCAGCTGGTCACACCCGTCCGGGTCCAGAACGCCAAGGACGGCAAGGACGTCCGGCTCACCCTCCCGGCCATCGACCACGAGGTCGAGCGGGGCCACCGCCTGCGCCTGGTCCTCGCCTCCACCGACCTCGCCTACGCCTCCCCGGCCGCCCCAGCGAAGTACACCGTCGCCCTGAAGAGCGACCTCACGGTGCCCACCGCGCCCGGTGTCAGCACCGCCGCGGCACCCCTGCCGTCCTGGGTGTGGTGGCTGCCGCTCACCGCCGCCGCGGTCGCCCTCGCCCTGATCCTCACCGGCCGCCGCCGCACCACCACCGGCAGCGGGGCCGGCGCCCCCGACCCCGCACTCGCCGACGTGCCGCTGCAGATCACCGGCCTGAGCAAGCGCTACGCCGGCTCCGCCGACCGGTACGCCGTCCAGGACCTCTCCTTCCGCGTCGAACGCGGCCAGGTGCTCGGCCTGCTCGGACCCAACGGCGCCGGCAAGACCACCACTCTGCGCATGCTGATGGGCCTCATCCAGCCGGACGCCGGCGAGATCCGGGTCTTCGGCCATGCCATCCGCCCCGGCGCCCCGGTGCTCTCCCGGGTCGGCGCGTTCGTCGAGGGCGCCGGCTTCCTGCCGCATCTGTCCGGCCGGGAGAACCTCGAGCTGTACTGGAAGGCCACCGGCCGCCCGCCCGAGGACGCCCACCTCGACGAGGCCCTGCGGATCGCCGGACTCGGCGATGCCCTCGCCCGCGCGGTGCGCACCTACTCCCAGGGCATGCGGCAGCGGCTCGCCATCGCCCAGGCCATGCTCGGCCTGCCCGATCTGCTCATCCTCGACGAACCGGCCAACGGACTGGACCCGCCCCAGATCCGCGAGATGCGCGAGGTGCTGATCCGTTACGCCGCCGCCGGGCGCACCGTCATCGTCTCCAGCCATCTGCTGGCGGAGGTCGAGCAGACCTGCACCCATCTGGTGGTGATGGACCGCGGCCGGCTCGTCCAGGCCGGCCCCGTCGGCGAGATCACCGGCTCGGGCGAGACGCTGCTCGTCGGCACGGCCACGGCCGTCGAGGACGCCGTCGTCGAGAAGGTCGCCGCCCTGCCCGGCGTGGCCTCCGCGGTGCGCACCGACGACGGACTGCTGGTCCGCCTCGACGCCGGCGGCAGCGCGCAGCGCCTGGTCGCCGAACTCGTACGCCTGGAGGTGCCCGTGCACTCCGTCGGCCCCCACCGCCGCCTGGAGGACGCCTTCCTCACCCTGATCGGAGGCTCGGCATGAGCAGCAGCACGCTCACCGGACACCCCGAGGCCGCCGGCTACCGGGCCGGCCGCACCCTGCCCCTGCGGGTGGAGCTGGTCCGCCAGCTCAAACGCCGCCGGACACTGGTGATGTACTCGGTCCTCGCCGCCCTGCCGTTCGTGCTGGCCATCGCCTTCGCGATCGGCGGCGAGCCGGGAGGCCGCAACGACCGGGTCACGCTGATGGACACGGCCACCGCCTCCGGCGCCAACTTCGCCGCCGTGAACCTGTTCGTCTCCGCGGGCTTCCTGCTGGTCATCCCCGTCGCGCTGTTCTGCGGGGACACGGTGGCCTCGGAGGCGAGCTGGTCCTCCCTGCGCTATCTGCTGGCCGCGCCCGTGCCCCGGATGCGGCTGCTGTGGTCCAAGCTGATCGTCGGACTGGGGCTCAGCCTCGCCGCGATGGTGCTGCTGCCGCTGGTCGCCCTCGCCGTCGGCACCGCCGTGTACGGCTGGGGCTCCCTGCGGCTGCCCACCGGCGGTGCGCTGGACGCGGGCACGGCGGCCCAGCGGCTCGTGGTGGTCGTGGCGTACCTGTTCGTCTCCCAGCTGGTCACGGCGGGCCTGGCGTTCTGGCTGTCGACCCGCACCGACGCCCCGCTGGGCGCGGTCGGCGGGGCGGTCGGACTGACCATCGCCGGCAATGTGCTGGACGCGGTCACCGCGCTCGGCCACTGGCGGGACTTCCTGCCCGCGCACTGGCAGTTCGCCTGGATCGACGCGGTCCAGCCCACACCCGAGTGGTCCGGGATGATCCAGGGCGCCGCGATCTCCGTGGCGTACGCCCTGGTCCTGTTCGCCGCCGCCTTCCGCGGCTTCGCCCGCAAGGACGTGGTGTCCTAGGAGGACACCCCCTGGGCGGTCACTTCACCACGACGTTGTCCCCGGAGGACGTCGACGGCCCGGTCGTGGTGTTGCCGTAGTACACCCAGCGCCACGTACCCGTCGTGGAGGCCTTCACGGTGGTCCGGAGAGCACCGGAGGCGTTCGCGTACACCTTCTTCACCGTGGTGTAGGAGGCGGCGCCGGCGGGCTTGAACTGCAGGCTCACCTTGCGGCCTCCGTAGGAGACGTACTTCCTGGTCTGCCAGTCGGCCCGTGTGACCTTTCCGGTCACGGTGATGGTCGCGCCCTTGGCCACCGGTTCGGGGGAGGCGTTGACGGTCAGGCGGGAGTTGCGCTTCACGTGGACCGTCAGGCCCTCGTCGTCGGTGTCACCACCGCCGCCCTTGAAGTAGACCTCGGCCCCGACCTTCCAGGCCCCGGCCTCGCTGTTGTGCATCTCCCACACGCTCGGGTCGAAGGACATCGTCTCGTCGAAGTCGCAGACGCCCGGGCCCACCTGGACGCAGTCGCTCGTCTCGATGGCGTGCCACAGCCGCTCACCCATGCCCGCACCGCCGCGGTACAGGTACACCGCCGGCCACTTCCACTGGCGCGTGGTCGTCATCCGGAAGGAGGCGGGCACCGCGACCTCGTTCGACACCCCGATCACGATCGGCTTGCCGCCGTTCACCTGGACGCGGGTGAACGAGACCCCGCCCTCGGCCGCCCCGGCCGGCACCGCGGCCACGGCCGTGAACACCGCCGCCGCACCACCGGCCACGAGGACTCTCCAGACCTGCTTTCCCATCTGATCCCCAATCGCTGTACGGAAGGGCACCGAAGGCTCCTCCCTCCAGCGCGTACAGACAGCCGGCGTCCGCGCGGGGTTGTACGCCCGCGCATCACGATGGGGCACCGGCGGCGCCTGCACCTGCTGCACGCCGCCCGCAACCGGTGCGGGCCATCCGGGTGAACCTGCGCAACCGATCCCTGCGCACCGGGTTGATGAAGGAGTAGGGCATGCGACGCCAAGAGAAGGCCGACCTCCGGATGTCGGTCTCCTCGCAAAGGCCGGCTTTCCCAATTCTTCAAGCAGGAAGACAACGACATTGCGACAGACCCTGAGCAGGGGAGTGTTCGCGGCGGCCGCCGCCACGGGCATTCTGTCCCTCTACGCTGCCCCGGCCCTCGCCGACTCGCAGGCGGAGGGAGCCGCCGAGAACTCTCCCGGCGCGCTGTCCGGGAACAACCTCCAGGTGCCGGTTGAGGCGCCGGTGAACGTATGCGGCAACACCGTCGGCGCGGTCGGCGCGCTCAACGAAGCGGCCGGCAACGTGTGCGCCAACACCTCGGACGGCAAGAAGAAGTCCGCCGCCGCTGACTCCTCCTCCACCTCGGCGTCCGGCGCCGCCTCCACGAGGTCCGCCACCAAGGGCGGCTCCGGCGGCGGTGCGCAGGCGGAGGGCATCGCCAAGGGCTCGCCCGGTTTCGGCTCCGGCAACAACGTCCAGGTGCCGATTGAGGCGCCGGTGAACGTCTGCGGCAACAACCTCGCGGGCGGCGGACTGTTCAACGAGACCGACGACAACACCTGCGTCAACCACTCGCACTCGCACAAGGGTGGTCCGCAGGCGGTGGGCAGCGCCGAGGGCTCGCCCGGTTTTCTCTCCGGCAACCTGATCCAGCTTCCGGTCCACGCCCCGGTGAACGCCTGCGGCAACAACCTCGACGTCGTGGGCATCTTCAACAGCGCGTACGAGAGCTACTGCGAGAACAGCGTCTCCACTCCGGACAAGCCGGAGAAGAAGACCAAGACCCCGCCGACCACCAAGAAGCCGCCGACGACGGACATCGTCGCGCCCCCGGCCGAGGAGAAGGAGCCCGAGGCCCCGAGCCTGGCCCAGACCGGCAGCGACGGCATCCTCAGCGCCTCGGCGGCCGGTACCGCACTGCTCATCGGCGGGGCCATGCTCTACCGCCGCGGCCGCGCCGCGTCCCGCGTCTAGGCGCCGCGTCCCGCGTCTGGGCGCGGCGTCCCGCGTCTGGGCGCGGCGTCCCGCGTCTGGGCGCGGCGTCCCGCGTCTGGGCGCGGCGTCCCGCGTCTGGGCGCGGCGTCCCGCGTCTGGGCGCCCTCATCCCGCCGGCGGACCCGGAGCGCCGAACCTCTCCGCCCGGCCCTGCCGCCGCCCCGGCAGCAGACCGCCCCCGTTCGACACGGCCACCCTCGTGGTGACCGAGCCGGACGGGGGCGCGGTCGTGTCGGGGAGGAGACGCGGTGAATCCCGTCCGCGGGTGCGGTCGTGGCAGTCCGGGGCGCGGTCCGGCGGAGGCGGGGTGCGGTCAGGTCCGGTCCGGGAGCGCGGGCGTTCGAGCCGAACGCAAAGGGA
>NZ_BAAAIZ010000001.1:14522-44097 GCF_039526425.1 Streptomyces thermospinosisporus | reverse complement strand
ACCCCTTGCCACACCCCGCAGGGCCCCGTCAGCGCGTCACCGGAGTCGGCGTCTCGGCGCGGCCGGCGCTCGCGGGCAGCGGGACCGTGCCGCGGGCCGGGGTCGAGCGGAGCCGGCGCCGCACGCCCTGGACGAGGGCCGAGGCGGTGAAGGTCGCCCCGTGCACGAAGCGCATCGAAGGGCCGAAGCCGGACGCGGTGATCAGGCCCGCCAGGAACAGCCCCGGCTGCGAGGACTCGAAGCACCGGCCGACATCGGGGGAGCCGTCGGGCAGCGTGGCGAGGCTCCGGCGCAGCTCGGGCGCGAGCAGGCCCAGCCGGTCGCAGCGGGCCTTGAAGCCGGTCGCCGCGATCACATGCTCGGTCTCCACCGAGCGCACCGAGCCGTCACGGCTCAGCACGTCCAGGCGCACCCCGCCCGGCACCGCGGTGGCGGCCGTCACCTCCTGGCTCGGCGCCACCTCCACGGCGCGCTCCACCCGGTCCCGCAGCCACCAGGCGCCCGCCGGACCGAGCGCCGTCGCGGCGACGCGCGACCGCGTGGACTCCGGCAGCCGCCGGAACAGGCCCGGACGCTCGGAGTAGAACCAGTTCTTCCAGCCGGGGCCGAGACCGCTGTGCGGGGAGCGGACCGACTGCCACCACGGGCGCTCCCACGGCGGCGGCACGTCGTTCCACACCAGCCGGTCCGCCCGCGCCAGCACCCGCACCCGGGTGCCCTGCTCGGCGAGCAGCGCCGCCGTCTCCAGGGCCGCCTGCCCGCCGCCGATCACGGTGACGTCCTTGCCGCGGAACTGGTCGAGGTCGCTGTGGTGGCTGCTGTGGGTCACCAGCGACGGGTGCAGCCCGCGCAGCGCCTGCGGCACCTCGATGAACGGCATCACACCGACCGCCAGCGCCACGGTGCGCGCACGCACCTCCTGGCCGTCCTCGGTGACCGCGACGAAACCGCCGGGCACGGCCGCCAGCCGGACGATGGTGCGCTCGTCCACGTCGGGCACGGCGTGCTTGGCGAACCACAGGCCGTACCCGGCGAACGCCTCCACGGGGATCGGGTGGGCGTGACGCGCCGTCAGCCCGTTCTCGGCGCAGTAGACGTCCAGCCGCCAGCGGCCCGCCGGGTCGGACAGGTTGGAAGCCCAGGGCTCGGACTTCAGGAACATGCCGGAGGGCATGTGGTCGCGCCAGGACGCCATGGGACGGCCGAACACGCGCAGGCTCAGCCCGGCGGACGCGGCGTGCGCCGCGATCGACAGCCCGTACGGACCGGCACCCACCACCAGAAGGTCGTACATCATCAACTGCTCGCTTTCTCGTTGTCGGTCGGCAAGGGTGAGGCCGCCCGGGGGATCACAGGGGTGGCCGGTGCCGCCGGCCTCGGGATCAGGCGCTGCCGCAGCCGGCCGGAGACATGGCGGCACCACAGGGACCACATCGCCCACCCGGGACCGCGGTCGTCCGCCGCGTACCAGGCGAGTTCACGCCCGCCCGGCGCGCCGCGCAGCGCGGCCAGCGGCGCGTAGTTCTCCACCACGAACTCCCGCCCCGCCAGCTGCTCTCCGTCCGGCAGCGCACGGCCCGTCAGGTCCAGGTGCAGGGCCCGTACGACGTCCACGCCCGCACTGTCGGCGAACAGCCGGAACTGCGCGCCCGGCCGCGGGTTGAAGTCGAGCAGGTGGTAGCGGCCCGTTGTGCCGCAGCGCCGGAAGTCCAGGTCGAGGATGCCGCGGTAGCCGAGCGCGGCGACCAGCCGTTCCGCCAGCTCCCGCACCTGAGGGTTGGGCGTCCAGCGGCCCACCGCCGTCAGCCCCGCACCGCGCGGCCACGCCAGCCGCTTGCGGCCCGGCCCGCCCGCGCGCAGGGCCCCGGTGCGGTCGGCGTAGCCGTGGAAGAACCAGTCGCGGTCCGGTCCTGGCGGCAGGAACTCCTGCAGCAGCAGCGGGCTGCCCGCCTCCTCGGTGCGCTCGTACAGCTGCCGGGCCTGCTGCGCCGTGTGCACCAGCTGGGTGCTGCGCAGCCCCAGGCCGGGCGGCAGCAGCCAGGGGCGGCTCCACTTCGCCACCGCCGGCAGCCCGAGCCGCCGCGCGTCGTCGGCGGCGCGCACCGCACTGTCCGGGACCAGCGTTGGCGGGTGCGGCAGCCCCGCCGAGGCGCACACGGCGGCCAACTCGGCCTTGTCCGCGACCCGTTCGGCCAGGGTCTCGGGCATCTCAGGCAGCAGATAGGACGGGGCGAGGGTCTCGCGCAGGCGGGCCGCGGCGATCGCGCAGGCGTCGTCCATGGTCACCAGCACGGCCGGCCGCCCGATCTCGCCGGCCACCCGGCGCAGCACGGCGAGCAGATCGTCGGCGGACGCCTGCGGAGGCGGCGGGGCGTGCAGCCGGGCCGCATACCGCGAACGGCCGACCGGACTGCCCGTCACATCGGCGACCACATGCACGGGCACGCCCGCCCGGCCGAGGGAACGCACGGCGCCGAGCGTTCCGTGGTGAAAAGGGTTCCGGTCGGTCCGCAGCACCACGGCCGGGACTTCGGTGTCGAGCAGCGACACGAATTCTCGCTTTCTTCCGGAGCGGCCCGGAGCTTTCATCACCGGCGTCCGTCCGCATTCCGTCCGCTCACCCGCTCGGGCGAGAACGGCACTCGAAAGCCGCAACGACGGTGGCGTCGGTGGATCATCTGTGACTGACTTTCATGTGACTGTTCGTCAATAACGTGAGCGATTCCGTGAGCGATACGAGCGCCAACGACCCGACCGAAGGAGCAGACATGGTCCCTCACGAGAAGCGGGTCCGAAAGCGCAGGCGGCCGGTCAGGGGAGCGGCGCTGGCCGTGTCCGCCGCCCTGGCGGCAGGTCTCCTCGTCACCGGAGTGGATGCCACGGTGCTGCCGGTCGACGACGGCCGCGCCCCGGCGCCGGGCGTCCCGGGCACCGCCGCCCCGACTGCGCCCCCCGCCCCCGCGCCCGCCGCCCCCGTACCGCTGCTGCCCGAGCCGGCCGACCGGACGACGGCCGGCCGGGAGCACCCGCCCTTCGGTGTCTTCCTCGGCTCCGACCAGCGGGGCGTGGACCGGATGGCCCAGTTCAGCCAGTGGCTGGGCGGCGCGGAGCTCACCGTCGGGCACACCTACCTGCCCGGCAGCGACTGGAGCGACATCGAGGGCAGGGCCCAGTGGCTCGAGGCGTGGGCCGACTGGCGCAACGCGAAGCCCGGCCGGAGGCTCGTCCTCAACGTCCCCATGCAGGCCCGCAACGAGGAGGGCGTGCCCGACCACGAGGTCCGCGAGCTGCTGCGGCGCGGCGCTGCCGGGGAGTTCGACCACCACTTCCGCACCCTCGCCGAACGGCTGGTGCGGCTGAAGGTGCCGGAGACGGTGATCGTGCTCGGCTGGGAGATGAACGGCATCACCTACACCCACCGCTGCGGGCCGGACCCTCAGGCGTGGAAGACGTACTGGCGGCGGATCGTCACCACGATGCGTGCGGTGCCGGGCCAGAAATTCCGGTTCGATTTCACCCCGAGCCGCGGCCGGGACGCCGTCCCGTGGACCGAGTGCTACCCCGGGGACGACATGGTCGACATCGTCGGAATGGATTCCTACGACCAGCCGTCCGGACTGTCGTTCGACGAGCAGGTGAGTGAACCCTACGGGCTGAGGCACCACGTGGAATTCGCCCGGGCGCACCGAAAGCCCATCTCGTACCCGGAATGGGGGCTGTTCCGCAACGGCGACAATCCCGAGTACATGCGGCGCATGCTCTCCTGGATCGCCGAGCACCGGCCGCTGTACAACACGCTGACCGACTACTGCCCGCACGGGGTGTGGCAGTGCGACGCCAACCCGTGGTCGTCGCACGTCTACCGGTCCGTCCTCTCCGGCCGCCACGACCACCCCGGGTACCCGGTGCCCACACCGACACCCACGGCCCCCACGCAGCCGCCGGCTCCTGCCGAGCCGCCGAACTGCTCGGTGCTGGACCTGGGCGACTGGGTGGAGCACTGGCTCGGCGGGCGGCTCTGCATCCGCTTCACGTGGTGGTAGAACCCTCGCCCCCGGCCCGGCCGGCACCGGGATCACCGCTTGCCGTGCGCGTCGGCGGCGGTGGCCGGACCGGGCACCGAAGCGGCCGGGACGGCCTCGTCGTCCCGGCCGCCTCGCCTCGGCCGCGCCAGCAGACCGAGGCCGCCCAGCAGCCCGCCCGCGCTCGCACCCACCAGGGCCGTCACACCCGGCGATGCGGACGTGGGCTCGCTCGGCCGCACCGCCCGCGAGAACTGCACGAGACGCACCTGGGTGCTGTCCCGGCTGTGCTCCGCGTGCTGGGTGAGCGCGCGCGAGACCGCGTTGGCCATGTCGACCGCCCGGCCCGGCTCGGAGGAGGTGGCTGACAGGGCGACCATCGGGGCGTCCGGCGAGGTGGAGGCGCGCACGCTCTCGCGCAGCGTCCCGACCGGCACGCCCGCCCATACCTGGGCGTCCCCGAGCACCGCCAGCTGCGTCGCCACCCGGCCGTACGCCTGCGCGAAGCCACGGGCGGCCTCCGGGGTGGACTTCGAGGTCGGCACGGCGACGACGTAACTGGTGGCCGTGTACGTCGCCGGCGTGAACAGGCCGTACGCGCCGCCGAGAAGACCGCCCAGCAGGGTGCCGGCCGCGAGGACGGACCAGGACGGCAGCGCACCGGCACGGGCCAGGGACAGACGGCGCTGACGGGTCGGGGAGTCGGTCATGACGGGCTTGCTCCGAAGGACGAGACGGAAGAGACGACGGACGAAGGTGCTGAAGAAGAGGTGGACGCCGGGGGAGAGGGGGCGGGCAGGAACGCGCCGCGCGGCGAGGCGCCCGGACCGGAGACGGCCGCCGCGTACACGTCCATCAGCCGGGCCGCGCTGCGGCTGATGCTGTAGCGGTGCGCCGCCTGCGGAACCGTCCGGGGCCGGGGGCCCGCGGCACGCGCCTCGGCGATCGCGCGGGCGTACTCCTCGGGCCCGCCGCGCACCCGCCGGGCGCCGCCGGTCTCGGACGGCGGCAGGTCCTCGATCGCCGGGCAGGCCGTGTACAGCACGGGCAGACCGGAGGCCAGTGCCTCCACCGCCGCCAGGCCGAAGGCCTCGTCGGCGGACGGGGAGGCGAACAGGTCCATGGCCGAGGTGAGCGACGGCAGATCGGGGCCTGAGGAGCCGTCGGCGATGTACGGGCGTTCCCCGGTGAACAGCACCCGGCCCGCCACGCCCGCCTCCTGGGCGGTGCGGCGCAGCATGTGCTCCTCGGGGCCGCCGCCCACCAGCAGCAGCCAGCAGTCCTCCGGCAGCCGCGTCAGCGCCCGCACCAGCACGTCGAACCGCTTGCCGGGGGCGAGCCGGCCGATGCCGCCGACCACGAACGCGTCCTCGGGCAGGCCGAGCCGGCGACGGGTGGCGGCGCGCCGCCCGGTGCCGAAGCGGAAGCCGTCCAGGTCGATGCCGTTGGGCACCACCTCGATGCGCGGCGCGGGCACCCCCCAGCGCTTGAGCCGGTCGGCGACCGCCGCGGACACCGCCACCGTCGCCGAGCCCAGCCGCTCGCTGGCGAGGTACAGCGCCCGCACCCCGGCGGTGAGCCGGCGGCCCTCCATCTGGGTGTCGCCCAGCGAGTGCTCGGTGGCCACGACCGCCCGCACCCCCGCGAGCCGCGCGGCGAGCCGCCCGTAGACGCACGCCCGGTACAGATGGGTGTGCACCAGGTCGTAGCGGCCCGCGCGGATCAGGCGCACCAGGCGCGGCAGGGCGGTGAGGTCCCGGTTGCCGTGCATGCCGAGATGGGTGACGCGGACCCCGTCCGAGGCGAGACCATCGGCGACCGCGCCCGGGTTGGTGAGCGTCACCACCTCGCAGTCGGCCGGGAGGTGACGCAGCAGCAGCCGCAGCTGCTGCTCGGCGCCGCCGACGCCGAGACCGGTGATGATGTGCAGGACCCTCATGCCGCGCCCCCCTTCGCCGGGCGGCGGCGCAGCCGGTGCAGGCGCAGCTTGAGGAACATCCGCCAGGCCGTGTCGTTCTGGCCGATGTGGACGCGCGGCAGCGCCAGCAGGCCGGTCAGCGTGCCGGGGTCGATGGCGCAGGCGTAGCGGTAGCCGGCCTCCCGCACGGCCTGCACGGCCCGCTGGTCGACCGTGCCGTACGGGTAGCAGAAGCCCTCGACCGGGCCGCCGGTCAGCTCCTTCAGCAGGGCGCGGCTCTCGGCGACCTCCGCCTTGAGGGTGGCGTCGTCCGTCTTGGTCAGGTCGACGTGGGTCAGACCGTGCGAGCCGATCTCCACGCCGTGCTCGATCGCCTGCCGGATGCCGGCCGCGTTCAGCAGCGGCTTGCGCGGGCCCAGCGGGTCCCAGGCGTTGTCGCCGCCCAGCCGTCCGGGCAGCACGAAGAGTGTGGCGCCGCAGTTCCAGCGGCGCAGCAGCGGCAGCGCGCCGGTGAGGAAGTCGACATAGCCGTCGTCGAAGGTGAGGGCGACCAGGTCGCGGCCGTCGCCGCGGGCGCGGGCGGCGAGCAGGTCGGCCACGGACACCCCGCGCAGGCCGCGCCGCCGCAGCCAGGCCAGCTGCCGGCCGAGCCGCTCGGGGGTGACGGTGATGCGGTACGGATCGTCCGAGCAGTCGCCCACGGAGTGGTACATGGCGATCCATGGGACCGGCCCCGGGAGCGGGGCGGAGGGTCTGCCGGGTCTGCCGGGTCTGTCTGGTCTGTCGGGTCTGTCGGTGGTGGCGGAATCAACGGAAGCGGCCATGAGTCAGCTTTCGTGTGACGGCGCGTACGGGGCGCACAGCGGATGCGAAGCCCTGGACGCCGAGGGCCCAGGCGAGGGAGAAGAAGACTGCGGTGACGGCCAGGCCGCCGGCGGCGAGACCCGCCGCGGGGGAGTCGGTCCGGCCCGCCACGAACCATCCGGCGGCGGTCGCCGCGGCGGCGGCCAGCACGGGCCTGCTCAGCTCGGCGAGGACCTTGCGCACCCGGATCGAGACGCCGTACGGGCTGCCGCCGCGCCGGGAGGAGCGCAGACCGGCGAGCAGCAGGGCGGCGGTGACGGTGATGCCGAAGGCGTTGGCGGCGGCGATCCCCGCCACACCCCACGGGCCCACGGTGACGGCGCCGATCAGCGAGGTGGCGGCCACACCCGCGACCATCACCGCCAGGGGGTACCAGCAGGGGCGGCCCGCCGAGAAGTAGGAGCGGACCAGGGCGCCCACCAGGGTCTGCGCCAGCAGACCGAGGGCGTACACGCGCATCACGTCCGCCGTGGCCACGGTGTCGGCCGCGGTGAACGCGCCGCGCTGGAAGAGCAGTTCGATGATCTGCGGGGCGCAGGCCAGCACCGCGCACAGACCCAGCAGCACCACGCAGGAGGCCAGCACCAGATCGCGTTCCACGCGGCGCCGGGCCCGCTCGGTGTCGCCGTCCGCGAGGGCCCGCGCCACCACCGGGAAGGTGACGGTGACCACCATCAGCGACAGCGTCATCGGGATCTGGGCGACCTTCTGCGCGTAGTTGAGGTGCGAGATGGCGCCCGCGGGCAGTGAGGAGGCGAGGAAGCGTTCGACCAGCACCTGCGACTGACGGCACAGCGCGAACAGCAGCACGGCGGCGATCAGCGCGAGCCGCACCGGCCGGCGCGGATCGTCACCGGTGTCCGGGGCGTCCACGGGCGCGTTCGTACGGGACGTCAGATGCCGCCACAGCGACGGCAGCTGCACCACCACCATCAGCACACCGCCCACCGCCACGCCGACCGCGGCCGACCGCACGCCCCAGGTGGCGCCCAGCAGGAACATCGCGGCGACGATGCCGGTGTTGTAGGCCATGTAGATCGCCGCGGGCGCGAAGAAGCTGCGGTGCGCGCGCAGGGCGGCGCTGCAGTAGCCGGCCAGGCCGAAGGCCAGCAGGCTGATCGCGGTGAGCCGGGTGCAGTCGACGGCGAGCCCGGGGTCGGGCAGCCCCGGGGCGAGCGCCCGCATCAGCAGCGGGGCGGCGGCGGCCACCAGCGCGGCCACGGCGGCGAAGGCGAGGCACAGCCGGGGCAGCGTGGCGGCGACCAGCTCCCGCACGGGATCACCCGGCACGCCCCTGGCCCGGCGGGCCAGCGCCATGCTGAACGCCGGGATCAGCGCGATCGCCAGCCCGTCCTCGATCAGCAGCGTCGCCGCCACCTCCGGCACGGTCCACGCCACCAGGAAGGCGTCCGTGTCGCTCCCGGCCCCGAACAGCCGGGCCAGCGACTGATCCCGCACCAGCCCCAGCAACGACCCGCCGACGGACAGCGCCGCGGTGACGAGCGTGGCCCGCGCCAGGAACTTCCCGGAGGCCGTGGTCTGTTCAGCCCCGCCACTGGTGCGTGCAGGCCGCGCAGCAGGTACGGCGCCCGTGGCTCGCGCGGTTGTGGAGTCCGGGTCGGGGGTGGTTGTGGAGTCCGGGTCGGGGGTGGTCGTGGAGTCCTGATGGGGGGCGGTCGGGGTGTCCGGGGCGGGCACGGGCGTGGGGCTTGAGCCGCGGGTGGTTGTGGAGCCTTGGCCGTAGGCGGTCACGGTGCCCTTGCCGTGTGCGGTCGGCGCGCCTTGGCCGCAGGCGGTCATGGAGCCTTCGGCGTGAGCGGTGGGCGAGCCTTGGCCGCGGGCGGTCGTGGAGTCCGGCGTGGTGGTGGTCGTCGAGTCCGCACCGGGGGCGGTCGCGGTGTCCGGGGCGGGCACGGTCGTGGGGCTCGAGTCGAGGGCAGTGGTGGAGCCTCGGCCGTGGGCGCTCGTAGAGCCTCGGCCGTGGGTGGTCGTGAAGCCGCGGCGGTAGACGGTCATGGTGCCCTGGCCGAGGGTGGTCGGTGCGCCTTGGCCGAAGGGCGGGGTGTCCGGACCGGAGGCAGCCCGGGAGTCCGGATCGGAGGCAGTCGTTGAGTCCGCACCGGAAGCAGCCTTCGCGGCGTCCGCATCCGGGGCCGTCGTCGGGCCAGGCTCGGTGGCGGATGCGGCGGTACGGGGGCCGGGTGGCGTGCCCGGTGTGCCCGGGGTGCCCGGGGTGCCCGGTGTGCCTGGGGTGTGGGAGGGGACGAGCGTCATCGGGACACGGCCTCCTCGACCCGCGCGGCCGGCTCGCCGTGCGGCGGTGCGGCCTCCTGCGGGCCGGCAGCCAGCCCCCACCAGGCGGCCAGGCCCAGGGCCATGCCCGTCAGGACCGTCGAGGGGCCGCCGATGTCGCCGTAGACGAAGTCGGTCAGCAGCCAGATCAGCAGGCCGCAGGCGATCAGGCCGCAGTCGGGGGCCGGGCCGTGGCGGTGCGCCCGCTGCAGCCGGCGCAGGCCGCACACCAGCAGCGCCAGCCAGCCGCCGGCGAGGGTGACCAGCCCGATCAGGCCCTGCTCGCTCAGCACCAGCAGATACATGCTGTGCGGCGACAGCAGCGCCTGCTTGTGGTACGCCTCGCCCGCGCCCCCGATGTCGCTGCCCGAGGACAGCGCCAGCGTGGCGTGCTCGTCGCGGTACTCGGGGAAGTTCTTCAGGCCCACGCCGGTCAGCGGCTGTTCCCGCCACATGCCGAGCGCGGACCCCCACAGCGCGTACCGGTCCACCACGGACTGGTCGGGCGCGTCGGTGACCTGCCCGATGCTGTCGATCCGCTCCTGGAGCTGCGCCGTGCCGACCCCGAAGCCGCCCATCAGCACGATCCCCGCGGCGACCAGCGCCGCGCCCGCCTTCACCGCGCGCCGCAGCCCCGCCAGCACCAGCTGCACCGCGCAGGTCAGCGCCGTGGCGATCCAGGCGCCCCGGCTGAAGGACAGCGCGAGCGGCAGCAGCAGCACCACCGCGCAGCCCGCGGCGGCCGCCCGCTGCCACCGGGGCGCCCGCCCCAGCGCGAGGCCCACCGCGCACACCAGGCCGAGCGCGACCACCGTCGCCATGCCCATCACGTCCTGCGCCCCGAACGTGCCGACCGCCCGGATCGGCTCGCCCTGGTAGCTGGCGCCGGTGCCGGTGACGTACTGGTGCACGCCGACGGCCCCCTGCCACCCCGCGAGCCCCACGAACGTCCAGGCCAGCACCCGGAAGTCGGCCCGGTGCCGGGTCAGCACCAGCACCGCGGCCGGGACCAGCACGAAGACCTGCAGATTGCGGCCGAGGCCGGTGAGCCCGGCCGTCGCCGAGGACGCCCCCATGGCGGCCAGCGCGAGGCCCGCCACCGGAAGGCCCAGCACCAGCGCGGCCACCGGCGTCAGCGGGCGCCACCGCTCGCGCAGCAGCAGGATCACGCAGTACACCACCAGCAGCCCGGACATGGCGTCCGCGGGACCGGCGCCGTCCCCCGTGTGCGGCACGGCCAGCAGGGCGGTCACCGCCGCGAGGGGCAGCACCGGCACCCGTTCGGCCGCCCAGCGCGGGAGCAGGGCAAGGGCGTGACGCACGTTCTGTTCAGCTCCCCGTCGGCCGGACCAGCGTGACGGCGGTGCGCAGCAGGATGCAGACGTCCTGCCACAGCGACCAGTCGTCGATGTAGGCGTTGTCGAAGCGGGCGCGGTCCTCGATGGAGGTGTCGCCGCGCAGCCCGTGGATCTGGGCGAGGCCGGTGATGCCGGTCCGCATCCGGTGCCGGGCCGCGTAGCCGGGGTACTTCTGGCTGAACTGGGACACGAAGTAGGGGCGTTCGGGGCGCGGGCCGACCAGGCTCATGTCGCCCCTCAGCACGTTCCACAGCTGCAGCAGCTCGTCCAGCGAGGTGCGCCGCAGCATCCGGCAGAAGCGGCGCATCTCGTTCTCGTTGGCCACGCTCCACCGGGTCGCCGACTCGTGCTCGTCGACCGGCCGGTGGGTACGGAACTTCAGCAGCGTGAACGGCCGCCCGTCGCGGCCGATGCGCTCCTGCTGGAACACCACTCCGGGCCCGTCGCAGATCCGCAGCGTCACCGCGCACACCAGCAGCAGCGGGCTGACCAGAAGCAGCAGCGCCCCCGACACCACGATGTCCAGGGCCCGCTTGCCCGCGCTGCCCGCCCGAGCCGGGAAGAACTCCAGCCGCCGGCAAGCGAATCCGGCCAGCCGCTCACCGGTCGGACACGCCGGTGTGGCGGCGTCCAGCTCCCAGATCTCGCAGCCGGACCCGGCGAGCGTGCGCAGCAGCGGCTCCTGGTCGGCGCGGACCGAGGGGTGCACGGCCAGCACGGCCCGCACCCCGTTCTGGACGACGGCCCGCTCGACCTCCTCGCCGGTCCGCAGCACCGGGATCCCCTCGCCGTCATGCGGCTCCTCGCAGACCACCCCCACCGGCCGCAGCCCGCAGCGCGGATGACGCAGCACGGCGGTGGCCACGCGCTGCGCGGTCGCCGCCGGGCCGATCACCAGTGCGGCCTGCGGATGCCGCAGCAGGGCGGCCCGCCGCCGCCCGTGCACGGCCGCGCGCAGCCCACAGCACAGCACCGCGTGCAGGGCGAGCCCGGTCAGCACGGTGCCGGTGGCCATCGCGAGCTCCGGACGCAGCACGGCCCACAGCGCGGCGGACGCCAGCCAGGCCACCGCCACCCGCCCCCACACGGCGGGCAGTTCCTCCAGCAGCGCCGGTACGGGGGGTCTGCGGTCGCGCGGGCGCAGCAGCAGCGCCGCCGCGCACAGCAGCGCGACGAAGAGAAGGTGGCGCCGTGCCTCGGTGAGGGCCAGTCCGGCCGCCAGCGCGGCGGCCGCGTCCGCGGCGAGCAGCGGCAGCGGCGAGGCCGGCCGGGCCGGGCGCCTGCCTGCGGGCGGCCGGTAGCCGGTGGCTGCGGGCTCGGTGAGGACGGCGGTGTCGGTGCCGGGCTTCGGCATGACGGAGACGGCGGAGAATCCGTGCTCCCTCGGCGGTGTGCCGGGGGAGGGCACGGTACGTTCGGCGGTCACGAGTGGATGGACTCCCTGTGCTCGGATGGCTCGACACGCTGTGTGGTCCGATGGGCCCCGGCGCTCCCCGCCCGGCTCCGCCCCGGCCCACGCACATCCGCGCCGTCCCGCGGCGGGCGCGTCCACCTCCTGCCGGTCCAGGTGCCGAGCAGGTCGCGGTAGACGTCGATGACCGCCCGGGTGGTGCGCCGCACGTCGTGCAGGGCCAGCACATGCCGGCGTCCTCCGTCACCGAGGGACGCGCGCAGCGGCCGGTCGCGCAGCAGATCCGTGACGGCACGGGCCAGTTCGGCGGGGTTCTCCGGGGGGACCAGAAGGGACGGGGCGAACGCCGGGGGCAGGCTCTCGCGGGCGCCGTCCACGTCCGTGAGCACCACGGGCCGGCCGCAGGCCATCGCCTCCAGCGGCGCCAGGGCCATGCCCTCCCAGCGGGACGGCAGGACGACGAGATCGGCGGCCTGGTACCAGGGCGCGGTGTCTGCGACGGCGCCCGCGAGCACCACGGACCGGGGCGCCGCCGCCCGCAGCCGGTCCCGGTCGGGCCCGTCGCCGACCAGCACCAGACGCGCCTCGGGGACCTGCCGCACCACGGACTGCCAGGCCCGCAGCAGCACGTCCTGGCCCTTCTGCCGGCACAGCCGCCCCACACAGACGACGAGGGGCGCGCCGGCCGGCAGCCCGGCCAGCGGTGCCAGCAGGGCCCGTACGTCCTCGGCGGGCGCCGGGCGGAAGTGCTCGGGGTCGACGCCGTTGGGCACCACGGTCCACCGGCCGGAGATGCCCGCGGCCACCCCGGTTTGGCGCTCGGCCTCGCTCACGCACACCGTCCGCGCGGCCCAGCGCGCCCCCCACCGCTCCCACTTGAGCGCGAGGTCGGCGGTGGTCCCGCCGACCGCCTCGAACGACCAGGCGTGCGGCTGGAACACGGTCGGGATGCGGCCCCGCACGGCGAGCCGCCCGGCGAGTCCGGCCTTCGCGCTGTGCGCGTGCACCAGATCCGGGCGGATCTCGTCGACCAGGCGGGCGAGGTGCCGCACCTCCCGCGCCAGCGACGGGCCGGGCGACCGGGTCGCCTGCCAGGAGTGCACCGGCGCGCCGAGCGCCCGCAGCCGGACGGAGAGTTCGCTGTCCGGGCAGGCCACGACGGGCTGGAGCCCGTCCGCGAGCTGGGCCCGCACCAGGTCCGCCACGACGCGGGCGACTCCGCCGTCCACCGGCTGCGTGAGGTGCAGGACGCGCGGACGGCGGCCGGAGGACGACAGGTCCATGGTGAGGGTTCCTCACTGACGAAGGTGGTGACGAAGGAGTCGGGAAGGGGGTGCTGGCCGCCGGGCGCCGGGTTACCGGGCGTCGGCGGCGAGGAAGAGCACGCCGGCCCACGCGGCGTCCGAGACGGAGGTGAGCCGCAGGGCCGCGTCGGTGCCGGCGCCGAGCACGCCCCGGCCGACGTCGAACACGTCGGAGTCGTAGCCGAGGGTGTTGCCGTAGTCGGGCACGCGGGAGCCGGTGCCGGGGCCGCTGATGGTGGAGTTGAGCACGTCGTCGCGCGGGTTGGCGCCGTCGCCCAGCGAGGCCGAGCCGGACGGGCCGGTCACCACGAGCGAGTCGCCGGTGGTGCCGCGGTCCCCGTTGTAGGCGACCAGACCCACCTGTCCTGATGCGCCGTCGGCGATGTTCAGGCCGGTCAGCCGCAGGTCCTCGCCGCGGGAGCGCAGCGCCGCGAAGCCGTCCCACAGGGCGAGCTGACGGAGCGGCTCCGACTGGTTCTCGTACACCACCACCAGCGTCCAGCCGCCCCAGGCTCCGGCGGCGGACTGCCCGGCGGCCACGTTGACCTGCGCCACGGTGTAGAGGCCCGACCCGCTGTCACGCACCAGGGACGTCACGTCGGCCGAGGCCTGGAAGGCGTCCGCGTCGTTCGTCACCCGGTGCCCGACGAGCGTGTCGGCGAGCACCTCCTTGTACTCCCCGCCCGGTTCGGCGATGAGCACGCGCCCGTTGTCCCCGGCCGGCTTCTGCTCGCCGACCCGCAGGTTGCCGCCCCAGTACAGCCGCGCGTACGTCACCCGGGAGCCGCTGGGCAGCCGGACGGTCGCGCGGGAGGAGTTGTAGGTGTTGGGGTCGCTGTCGACGTCGATGTAGTGCATGTCGAAGTCGCCGTTGACCCCGGCCTTGCCCTCGCGCGCGTCGGAGCACGACTTCTGGCGCGCGCGGCAAGTGATGGAGGTGTTGGCGGCGCGGACGATGCCGCCGTGCTGGACCGCGCGGTGCCTGAGATCGAACGGGATGCTGTCGACCTCCGGGGCCGGGGCGGCAGCGGTGGAGCCGCAGGAAGCCCACACCGCGGCAAGGGAGAGCACGCCCGCCGTCGCATGGCGGAGCAGCTGACCCGGGGATTGGCGCATGACCGTCGGAGCCTTTCGTCAAGCAGTGGCGGCGGCAGGCAGCAGCGGGGACGAGTGCGATGCGTCCGCCCGTGGGGGAAGCGTGGGGAGGTTGGCAACTCTAGGCATCAACCGGACAAATTCACTGAAACTCAATGAACAACGGCAAGTGTGTTGGAATCGTGAATCCCTCGTGCGTGCGCCCCCCGGGGGTGCGCGCTCTGCCTCACGTCCCCTCATCAGGCCGTATGGGCACTGGGGTGACGGACCGTGATCCGAAAGGCCGATGATCGGTTGCGGGAGCCATGGGGCGCTCTCACGGTGGGGTGCAGGTTCGCAAAATCCCTCGAAAGGAACTGCCCATGCGCGCTCTGCCTGCACGGCGCCTTGCACTCGGCGCACTGTGCGCCGCCCTCCTGGTCGGGATCACCGGCCCCGCCGCACTGGCGGCGGACCCGGTCCGTGAGCGCGGTGAGGCTGCGGCGCCGGGCGCGGCGCTCCCCGGCTCCGACGCGCTGCTCCAGCGCGCCGGGAAGCTCAAGGCCCAGGCGGGGGCGCTCGCTCCGGTCGTCGACCTGGCGGAGGCGGTGCTGCGCCAGGACCGCGCCACCCTGTCGCACGCCGAGGTGCGCAAGCTGGGCGAGGCCGCCAAGGAGGCGCTGCGCAAGGCCGCGGACGAGCAGCCGGTGGTGACCCTCGTCCCGGCGGAGCAGGAGGCGACCGGCGTACTGCTGCCCGCCGCCGACACCCCGCTCACCGAGGACCTGCTGGGCGAACTGCTCGACCTGCTCGGCAGCGTCTTCGAACTGGTGCCGGGCCTCCCGGCGAGCACCCCGGCCACCGGCACGACCGGCACCACGGACTTCACCGCCGACGCCACGGACTTCACCGCCGACGCCACGGACTCCACCGCCGACGCCACGGCGACGGAGGACACGTCGGCGGACGCCGCCGAGGACGCGGCCGATGCCGGCGATGCCGCCGACGTGGCCGCGGAGGCCGCCGCCGACGAGGCATTGGACGACGCCGGCTTGGAGTCCTTCGACTCGCTGGACGCGTTCATCGACGCACTGCTCGCCGAGGTGGACGCGCTCATCGAGGGGGTCAGCGCCCCCGGCCTCCCCGCGTCCACGACCACCGGGACCGCCACCGGCACGTCCGCCTCGGACACGGCGGCCACCTCCCCGGCGGCGACCCCGACCACGCTGCCCGCCCTCACCCCGGACAACACGGTGGTGCTGCTGCCGGCGCCGTGACCCACCATGTGGCGGACCGTGCCGTGTCACGGTCCGCCGCGCCCTTTCACGGACCCTTCACCGCGGCCTGCGCTGATCTCATATGAGGACTCGTCAATCTGGGGACTCCTGGTTTCCGGCGCCGCCAGGGATCGTTAGGCAGGGCGACACATTCCCCTCCGGCGACCTGCGTTGCCGAAGAAAGGAACATGATGAAGTCCCTGAAGGCTGCCGTCGTCCTTGCCGGATCCCTGATCGCCGCCGGTGCGGCAGCGCCCGCGTACGCCCAGGACGGCCGCGACCTGGCCTCCACCGGCCTGGACACCGGTCTGCGCACCGGCGTCCCCTTCGAGATGATGCCGCTGTCGCAGGAGACGAACGTCCTCACCGGCGAGCAGCAGGACGCCTCGGTGCTCGGCACGATGAAGGAGGCGGCGGTCGTCGTGAACGAGGCGAAGCCGGTGCACGGCGATGTGGGGCTGCGCGCCTGAGAGCCCACGACGCGCGGACAGCGAGAAGGCCCTCGGTGCGAACCGGGGGCTTCTTGCTGTCCCCGCCCTGTCCGCATCTCGTCCACCGAGCCCTGTCCGCATCTCGTCCACCGAGCCCTGTCCGCATCTCGTCCACCGGCCCGCGCCTGCCGCTTGTCGCCGGCCCGCGCCCGCCCCGCTCTCGATGCGCGCGCCGCCGGACATGCGAAGAGCCCCGGCGCTCGAGGGGCCGGGGCTCTCTCCAAGTGCGTCTGACTCAGTCCTCGTTGACGCAGGTGTTGCCCCACGCCGAGTTCAGGACGCCGATGAAGTCGACGGTGTTGCCGCACGCGTTGATCGGCAGGTGGATCGGGGCCTGGACGACATTGCCCGAGACGAACCCCGGCGAGTGGACCGCCGCGCCCTTGGCGCCGGCGTCAGCGTGGGCCATGGCGGCCCCGCCGAGGACCACGGCACCCGTGCCGAGAGCGACAGTGGCAGCCTTCGCGATGCGAGACATCACGTTCTCCTAACTGGTTCGGTAAGGGCGGTTGCACGAAGCGCACCCGCACAGCCGACACAACGCGGCAATGCGGAACCGGTAACGGTGATCGGCTGCGGATCACCCTTTTGAAACAGGTGGACCTCGGGGCACGGGGCCGGGACGCCCGCGCGCTGCGCCATTCGAGATCGGCGCGCCGGTCCTATGAGGTGCTCATTCACAGGAAAACTACGTTATTGGGCGTTTCGCCTATCCAAATCCAAGCCATTCCCTTACGTTACTCACTGTACGTGACCGGTCCGTCACGGATCGTGTCTATTTGAGAACGGAGAGGTAATGCGCAAGTACCAGAAGGCCGCGGTCGTCATGGCCATGCTCGGCAGCGTCAGCTTCCTGGGCGCCGGCGTGGGTCACGCCGGTGACGACCCGGCGTTCAAGCTGGACAACAAGCAGTCGCAGAACTGCTCGCAGGACGACAACGTCAAGGGCCTGATCAACATCGACGACGTCAACGTCAGTGCCGGTGCGCTCCTGGGCTGGTCCGCCAACCACGCGGGCGAGCACGAGGCCACGAGCTGCGTCCAGGGCTTCAAGCTCGGCAAGTGATCACTGGTCCGGTGATGCGGGCAGGTCTCGGAATCCGGCGCTTCGTGCCCGGCTTCCGGGCCTGCCCGGCCCGCCGGTGAATCCCCGGCCCCGATGGATTTGCAGATTAAATGAATACGCAATGGCGCCAATGGGTTCCTTTTAGTCGGCGCTCCGCGATTCGGCGTTTCACGTACTGAATGTCCCGGCAGATCGCCTAATTTGGGCGACGGAAATAGTGGCCCGGTTCGTCCCGGATCGGGTCTACTCGAGAATGGAGAGGTAATGCGCAAGTACCAGAAGGCCGCGGTCGTCATGGCCATGCTCGGCAGTGTCAGCTTCCTGGGTGCCGGTATCGGCCACGCTGGTGACGACCCGCAGGTCGAGCTCAAGAACTCGCAGCACCAGAACTGCGAGCAGAACGACTCGACCACGGGTCTGATCAACGTCGACGACGTCAACCTGTCGCTCGGCCTCCTCGGTTGGTCGCAGCAGGACGCGAGCGAGAAGGAGTCGCTCACCTGTGCGCAGGGCTTCGCCATCGGCGGCCAGGAGCACTGAGTCCTCTCGGTCGAACCAGGCAGGCTCCGGAGCTCGAACCTCGTGTTCGTGCCCCGGGCCTGCCCGGCTTTGTGGCCCGGTGGGCCACCCGGCGCCACGTCGTCGCCCCCTTGCGCCGGGGGCGACCGCTCAAGGAATGGGTAGATGTTCAGTACGAAGAAGATCGCAGCGGCGGCGGGCGTCCTCTCGGGCCTCGCGTTCATCGGCCTCGGCGCCGGCCAGGCTGCCGCCACCGACGCGCCCGGCAATGACAAGTGCGTCAACGACGGCAAGGGCAACGTCCGCTGCGTCCAGGTGACCGAGTACCGGATGAAGACCGACTCGCTCGGCAACGTCCTGCTGAAGAACAAGTCCGAGCAGAGCTGCCCGAGCAGCAAGAGCCGGGTCACCTGCGTCAGCGACGTGGTCGTCAGCTCCGGGAAGTCCTGACGCCCCGGCGCGGCGGCCGAGGCGCCTTGTTCACGTCGGTACCCCGCCCGCGCCGTGCACCGGAGAGCGGCCGGAACCCCTCCGCAGGGTTCCGGCCGCTCTCCGCTGTACGGCGCGCCTCCCTCACATGCGCTCGACGGCATTGCAGTACGGCAGGTCCTCGATGGAACGGTCCGTGCAGAAGCGGCCGATCAGGTCGGAGGACTCCTCCCGGCGCTCGACGGTCACCAGGTGGTCCCCCTCCTTGACGGTGGTGAACCAGGAACCGGGCATCGTCGCCGCCAGCTCGCGGCCCATCGCCGGCGTGCAGAGGGTGTCGTACTCGCCGGTGAAGACCAGCGTCGGCACGCGGGGGACGGGCAGCGGGCGGTAGCAGCCGTGGGTGGTCAGGCGGGTGTTGTGCTCGACGGCCTTTCTGATCTCGTCCGGCGTCTGGGTCAGGAACTGGTTGCGCAGCAGCCGGGCCACGGCCGCGTGCTTGCGGACCCGGCCGGCCTCCGGGTTCGACATGAACAGCCGCACCAGCCCGTCCGCGGCCTCCTCGATCGACCCCCGCTCCAGCGCGTGGGTCAGCCGGGGAACGGCCTCGGTGTAGAGGTCGGGAAGACGTTTCGCCGCGCCGCCGAAGAGGGTGCGGCGGACGAAGGAGGGGTGGCGCTGGGCGAAGCGCAGGCCGACCACCTCGCCGAAGCAGCCGCCGAAGAGATTCACCCGCGGCATGCCGAGCTCCGCCAGCATGTGCGCGACCGCGTCGGCGAGGAAGTCGATGTCGTACCGGGCCGGCAGGAAGTCGGCGCTGCCGTAGCCGGGCAGGTCCACGGTGACCATGGTGCACAGCGGTGACAGCCACCTCTCGTGGCCCTGCCAGGAGTAGCGGTTCTGGGAGGAGCCGCCGAGCAGCAGCAACGGCTCGGTGAGCGGGGCGGGTTGACGGACGATGCGGCACTGGTAGGCGAAGCCCCCGAACACCAGGCCGTGCTCCTCCACCCGTTCCGAGGGGGCGGGCCCCGACGCTCCCTGGGTCGGCAAGTCCTGGGCGGCGGTGACGGCAGTGCGCATGAGCGGCTCCGGGGAAGGCGGAACGACGGAGAACCGTTCCATGATTACCAGGAAACTCACCAACCCGACGCTATCACTCAATTGTGGGCGATCCGGGCGAAGTGGCTCATAGAGTAAGGCTGGAGAGGAGTGCCGCTCGCAGCCGTTCGCAGCCGTTCGCAGCCGTTCGCAGGTGCGGGGGTGCGGCTGTGCGCGAGAGCCGTGCATGAAAAAAACGACCCCTGCCGTGGTGCAGAGGCCGCGAGGCGCGATGCGGAGACCGGAAGGAGTGTGGCGCCCCCGGCAGGACTCGAACCTGCGGCCAAGCGCTTAGAAGGCGCCTGCTCTATCCGCTGAGCTACGGGGGCCGGTGTGCTGGCCTGGTGCCATGGGGGCCGGGCGTGGCGGACCCCTGACGTTTGCCGGGGACAAGGATAGGGCTCCCGCGTCCCTGCCCCTGACGCTTCGCCTCCGTGGCTCGATGTGGAGGTTCAGTGAAGCGGTCCCGATAATCGCAGGCCGGCGCGATTCCCGCATCGCTTTTGGGTAGCTCGCGCGCCGGGTGTTGTGCACTCGTTATGCCTGGAGTATGCCCCTGTCCCAGTCGTCCCTTCTGTCCCTTGCGTCCGGTCGGCGCGCAGACATGCTCATATGCTTCAGAATTCCCCTAAAATTGGGCATTCTTCGCATGTGGTGACCTTGGACGTACGGCCTCAGCTGCTCGACGCACTCTCCGCCCTGCGCGAGCGTGTCGCCGCCGCACGCTTCCCGCTGCCCCTGGCCGGGGCTCCCCGCGCGCGTGCCAACCGCGACGAACTGCTGGCGCAGCTGGACGACTATCTGGTGCCCCGGCTGCGCGACCCCCAAGCGCCCCTGCTGGCCGTCGTCGGCGGATCCACCGGGGCCGGCAAGTCCACCCTGGTGAACAGCCTCGTGGGCCGCCGGGTCAGCGAGGCAGGCGTGCTGCGGCCGACGACACGCACCCCGGTGCTGGTCTGCCATCCGGAGGATCATCACTGGTTCAGCGGGATGAGAGTCCTGCCCGACCTCACCCGCGTCTGGGCGCACCGGCACGACCCCACCGACGACCTGCTGCTCCCCGGCGAGAACCCGGCCCGGGTGCTGCGCATCGAGACCGCCGACACCGTGCCGCCCGGCCTCGCCCTGCTGGACGCCCCCGACGTCGACTCCCTCGTCTCCGACAACCGCGTCCTGGCCGCCGAGCTGATCTGCGCCGCCGACATCTGGATCATGGTCACCACCGCCGCCCGCTACGCCGACGCCGTGCCCTGGCACATGCTGCGCACCGCCAAGGAGTACGACGTCACCCTGGTGACCGTCCTGGACCGGGTCCCCCACCAGGTGATCGGAGAGGTGTCCCGGCAGTACGGCGCCCTGCTCACCAAGGCCGGCCTCGGCCAGGTGCCCCGCTTCACCGTGCCCGAGCTGCCCGAGTCCGCCTGGGGCGGCGGGCTGCTGCCGGCCACCGCCGTGGCCGCGCTGCGCACCTGGCTCGTCCACCAGACCCAGGACCCCGCCGCCCGCCAGCACGCCGTGGCCCGCACCGCCCACGGCGTCCTCGGCTCCCTCAACACCCGCCTGCCCGAGCTGGCCGGCGCCGCCGCCGCACAGCACGCCGCCGCGCTCCGGCTCACC
This sequence comes from Streptomyces thermospinosisporus, assembly GCF_039526425.1. Lineage (NCBI taxonomy): Bacteria > Bacillati > Actinomycetota > Actinomycetes > Kitasatosporales > Streptomycetaceae > Streptomyces > Streptomyces thermospinosisporus. Next base: position 23,357 of record NZ_BAAAIZ010000001.1, on the reverse strand, counting down.
TCGGCCGTCGACACCGCGTACGACAGCGAGCACAACCGGGTGCGGGGCCGGCTCCAGGCCGGGGCCGTGCTCGCCGGCGACGCACTCAAGCGGTGGCGCGCCTTCCCCCTCGACTGCACCCCCGGCGAACTGCTCGACACCCTCGTCGAGAGCCTGGCCGAGCTGCTGCTGTGCGCGGTCACCGCCGCCGACGAGCGCGTCGACGAGGCCTGGCGCCGCGAACCGGCGGCCGCCGCCCCCGAGCTCGCCGCCCGCGACACGGCCGGGAACGACGCCGAGCACCGGATCGGGCTGGCCGTACGGCGATGGCGGCGCGAGCTCGAGGAGTACGCCGAGGACGAGGTGCGCGAGCTCGACCGCAGCGTCGCGCCCGACCCCGAGATGGTCGCCGCCCTGGTCGCCACGGTGCTGCTGGGCGGGCGCCGGGGCCGCGCCGCGGGGGAGCGGCTGGCCGAGCGGATCGGCGCACACGGGGCGCTGCGGCTGCGCGACCGGGGCGGCCGGCTGCTCGTCGAGCACGTGGACCGCATCCTGCACACCGAACGGGAACGCCGGCTCGCGCCGCTCGACGCGCTCGAGGTGCACCCGGAGCCGCAGGCCGAACTCATCGCCGCGCTGTCCGTACTGCAGAAGGAGAGGTGATTCGGTGACTGCCGTCACTGACCAGGACCACACCGAGCACCCCGAGCATTCCGAGCAAGCCGAGGATGCAGAGCATGCAGAGCACTCCGGGAACCCTCCCGGGAGGCACTCCGGAAACCCTTCCGGGAGGCACTCCGGAAACCCTTCCGGGAGGCACTCCGGGAAGCCTTCCGGGAGTGCTTCGGAGGCCGGACGTCCCGAGGAGGCCGGGCGGCCGGGCCGCGCCGAGGGGGACCGGTCCGGTGCGGACGACGCCTCCGGTCGCGCGGGCGGCGCGTCCGGCGGGGACTCCGGGCGGCGGACCAGGGACCGCTCCCCGGGTGCGAACGCGAACATGAGCAGTGGTGCGAGTGCGGGCGACGGCGATCCCTGGGACGACGGGCTGATCGCGCGGCGCGCCGAGGAGAACCCCGGCCACGCGCCGTACGCCCTCACCCAGACCCGCCCGCCGGCGCAGCAGATCATCACCCCGCTGTCGTACGACCCGCCGCTGCGCTCCCGGCTGGAGGCGCTGCGCGAACTGGTGGGGCTCTCCCGCACCCGCCTGGACAACCACACCCTCGCCGATGCGGGCCGGGTGCTCGACGAGGCCGCCGCACGGCGCCGGCTCTCCGGGCAGCACACCGTCGTCGCCATCGCCGGCGCCACCGGCAGCGGCAAGTCACAGCTGTTCAACGCGCTCGCCGGCGTAGCCATCTCCGAGACCGGCGTCCGCCGCCCCACCACCGCCGCGCCCATCGCGTGCAGCTGGAGCGACGGCGCGGCCGGCCTCATCGAACGCCTCGGCATCCCGCCCCGCCTGCGGCGGCGCCCCCTCCAACCGGGCCCGGACGAGGACGAGCAGCTGCGCGGGCTGGTCCTGATCGACCTGCCCGACCACGACTCGGCGGCGGTGCAGCACCGCGAGCAGGTGGACCGGGTGCTGCGCCTGGTCGACGCGGTGATCTGGGTGGTCGACCCCGAGAAGTACGCCGACGCCGTATTGCACGAGCGCTATCTGCGGCCCATGGCCGCCCACGCCGAGGTCATGTTCGTCGTCCTCAACCAGATCGACCGGCTGCCCGGCGAGGCCGCCGAGCAGGTCCTGGACGATCTGCGGCGGCTGCTCGACGAGGACGGCATCGCGCTCGGCGAGTACGGCGAGCCCGGGGCGACCGTGATGGCGCTGTCCGCGCTGACCGGCGACGGGGTCGGGGAGCTGCGCGATGCGCTCGGGCAGTTCGTCGCCGAGCGCGCCGCCCCGTCCCGCCGGATCGCCGCGGACGTGGACATCGCCGCAGCCCGGCTGTGGCCCGTCTACGCCGCCCGCCGCCGGGTCGGACTGAGCGAGGAGGCGCGGGAGGAGTTCTCCGCCCGCCTCGCGGACGCGGTGGGGGCCACCGCGGCGGGCGAGGCCGCCGAACGTGCCTGGCTGCGCAACGCCAACCGCGCCTGCGGCACGCCCTGGCTGCGGCTGTGGCGCTGGTGCCAGGAACGCCGGGAACCCGCCACCGGCCGGCAGGTCGTGCGGCCGCAGCCCGACGAGGAGGCCACCGCGCGGCAGCGGGTCGAGCAGGCGGTGCGCACGGTGGCGGACCGGGCCTCGGCCGGGCTGCCGGCGCCCTGGGCCCAGGCGGTGCGGGAGGCGGCCGCGCGCGGTGCCCAGGGGCTGCCGGAGGCGCTGGACGAGCTGGCCGTGCGGGCCGGGCTGCCGCCGGGGAGGCCGCCCCGGCCCGGCTGGTGGCCGGTCGCGGTGCTGGCCCAGGCGTCCATGACGGTCCTGCAGTTCGTGGGCGGGCTGTGGCTGCTGGCCCAGATCATCGGGGTGATGTCGCCGAACCTCGGGGTCCCGGTGCTGCTGATGATGATCGGCATCATCGGCGGGCCGCTGATCGAGTGGAGCTGCAAGATGGCCGCCCGGGGGCCCGCGCGGAGATACGGGATGGAGGCCGAGAGACGGTTGCGGGAGGCGGCGGCCGGGTGCGGCCGGGCCCGCGTCCTCGATCCGGTGGCGGCGGAGCTGCTGCGGTACCGGGAGGTACGGGAGCGGTTCGGGCGGGTTGCGGGGGTGGGGGCCGGTAGCGGGGGGAGATGACCGGGGGCCGACGGGAGGGTCTGCCGGAGCGAGTGGGGGACGGGGAACGGCCGTTCCGGTGGTGGAGTTGCCCGTCCGTTCTGGTGGAGTTGCCCGTTCGTTCCGGTGGTGGAGTTGCCCGTTCGGGTGACGGCGTTGTCCACAGGCCGGTCGTGGTCCACAGGGCTCAGCGGGCCCGGCCCGGCGGAGGCAGTCTGGCTGCGCGGCGACGGTTGCGGCAGATGCGGCGACCGTCGCGGCGGACGCTTCCGTACGGGACGGGCCCGTACGCGTATCCGCCCGGCGCCGGCGGCGCCCGGGTGAGGGAGGGAGACGCGATGAACGAGACGATGGTCTGCGCGGTGGGCAATGTGGCGACGCAGCCGGTGCACCGGGAGCTGGCCTCCGGCGAGTCGACCCGGTTCCGGCTGGCGGTCACCTCGCGCTACTGGGACCGGGAGAAGGGCACCTGGGCCGACGGCCACACCAACTTCTTCACCGTCTGGGCCAACCGGCAGCTCGCCGCCAACGCGGCGGCCTCGCTGTCGGTGGGCGACCCCGTCATCGTGCAGGGCCGGCTCAAGGTGCGCACCGAGCTGCGCGAGGGACAGCAGGGCTGGCTGTCGGCGGACATCGACGCGGTGGCGATCGGCCACGACCTCACCCGCGGCACGTCCGCCTTCCAGCGTCGGCAGCGCGCGGAACAGCCCGCCGGCACCACGCCCCAGGACCGCCCCGAGCCCAACTGGGAGACCACCCCCGACGATCCGGCGACGCCGGGCACGGACCCTCGGCAACAGCGACTGCAACAGCAACAGCGGCCCCAGCCCGCCGCCGTGACATGACGTCAGCTCCCCGACGGCACTCCGGCGGTCGTCTTCGAAGATGCCCGACCTGACCGAACTACGGCTTATCTGCGCATGCCGCGATAACGATTACGAGTCGGATCAGCCCTCCGACCGGATCACCGGCCGGCGCGTCGCGCCGCGTCCTTAGGATGCCGAAATGGCTCCTGGGGTTCAGGGGGCCGCTGATTCTGCTGGTGGGACCGCCCCCCACGTGCAACGGGTCCCGCTCGGAAGGGAATTCGGTGTTTGCTTCGTTCTCCGCGTCGTCCGCGCGTGGGCGCGGGACGGCCCGCCTCGCCGCCGGGACTCTGGTGGCCGGCCTCGCCGCCGGCCTGCTGACCGGGGCCGGGACGGCCAGAGCGGCCGGCAGCAGCGGGACGGAGCCCGGCCAGGGCGGGGCGACCGCGACCATCGCCGGACTGAAGACGTACGGCACGGCCGTGATACGCGGGGCCACGCAGGAGCAGCAGATCCCCGCCGGGCTGTTCGAGATGTCCGTCGAGGGCGGCGGCACCCTGCAGACGTACTGCGTCGACATCCACACCCCCACCCAGCAGGACGCCCGGTACCGCGAGACCCCCTGGAGCGGGACCTCGCTGGCCACCAACGACAACGCCGGCCGGATCCGCTGGATCCTGCACCACTCCTACCCCCAGGTGAACGACCTCGCGGCGCTCGCCGAGAAGGCGGGCGTCCGGGGCCGGCTCACCGAGCAGGACGCGGCGGCGGGCACCCAGGTGGCGATCTGGCGCTACTCCGACGACGTGGACGTCGAGGCCGTCGACCCGCAGGCCGAACAGCTCGCGGACTACCTGGAGAAGAACGCCCGCAACCAGCCGGAACCGAGGGCGTCCCTGACCCTGGACCCGCCTGCGGTCTCCGGCCGCCCCGGCGAGAAGCTGGGCCCGGTCACCGTGCGCACGGACGCCCCCAGCGTCACGGTCGCACCGCTCACCGGGACGGCCACCGGAGAGGTACGGGTCGTGGACCAGGACGGCAAGCCGGTCACCAGCGCCTCCGACGGCAGCCGGCTGTACTTCGACGTCCCCGAGGACGCACCGGCCGACACCGCCGAACTCACCGTGCACGCCTCGACCACGGTGCCGGTCGGCCGGGCCTTCGCCTCGGAGAGCCGCAGCCAGACGCAGATCCTGGCGGGCTCCAGCGAGTCGACGGTCTCCGCGACCGCCGCGGTGTCCTGGTCCGGTCAGGGCGCCGTACCGGCCGTGTCCGCCCGCGAGAACTGCGCCAAGGGCGGCGTGGACGTCACCGTCACCAACCCTGCCGACACGCCGTTCACCATCGAGGTGACGGGACTGAAGTACACCATCGCGGCGAGGGAGTCCCGCACGGTGACCGTCCCGCTGAGCGAGGACCAGGCCTACGACTTCACCGTCAGCGGCCCCGGCGGCTTCGCCAAGCGCTTCACCGGCCACCTCGACTGCCGCACCCGCGCGGCAGAACTGGGCACCACCACCCAGACCCTCAGCGACCCGAGCCCCACACCCGTGACCACCCCCGACGACACCAACCTGGCCGCCACCGGAGCCTCCAACGCCACCGCCTGGATCGCCGGCTCCGCCATCACCCTGGTCCTCCTCGGCGGAGCAGGCCTGCTCATCGCCCGCCGGCGCAGCTGACCTTCAGGCAGGCACTGCACACCCCGACTGGGCTCCCGCAGCAGGTGTTGGCGGGCTGGCGGCTGGCCGAGCCGTGAGTGAAGCCGCATTTCGGGCGAGGCTCTCTTTGGGGATCTCGGTCCCGTTGGGGGGGTGACGCCGCGTGCGCCCCTGCCCGTTCTCCGGGCCGGTGTGTTCGCGCTCGTCGGGACGGTGTTCGGCGTGGCCGCACACCATCTGGTGGCCGAGGGGCGGTGCCCTGGCGGCAAGGCGCGGTGGCTGTGGCCGGTCTGTTCTCACTGGGGCTGGCCGGGGCGCGGCGGCCGCGTTCGTTGGGCTGCGTGGTGTCGGTGTGCGTCGCCGCGCATTCAGTGACCGCTGACGGCCAGCCGGGCGGTGCGCGTCGGGTGTGATGCGTGGTGGTCGAGGGCGGCGTGCGGGTCGCCCTCGACGGGGGTGTGGTCCGTGTGGACGGTGGCCGCGGTCAGCCGGGGGACGGCGTGCATGAGGGCGTGCTCGGCGGCCACCGCGATGCGGTGGGCCTCGACGACGGTCAGCCGCGCGTCGACGACGATCTCGGCCTCGGCGCGCAGGACATGACCGATCCACCGCATCCGCACCGCCCCGGTGCCCAGCACCCCGTCGACACCGCGCAGGGCGGCCTGCGCCGTGGCGACGAGGTCGGGGTCGACGGAGTCCATCAGGCGCCGGCAGACCTCGCGGGCCGCGTCCTTGAGGACCATCAGGATGGCGACGGTGATGAGCAGTCCCACGACCGGGTCGGCGGCGCGCCAGCCGAGTGCGGTGCCTCCCGCGCCCAGCAGCACGGCCAGGGAGGTGAAGCCGTCGGTGCGGGCGTGCAGACCGTCGGCGACCAGGGCCGCGGAACCGATGCGGCGGCCGGTGCGGATCCGGTAGCGGGCCACCCACTCGTTGCCGATGAAGCCGGCCAGCGCCGCGCCGGAGACGGACCACAGGTGAGTGATGTCGCGGGGGTTGAGGAGGCGGTCGACGGACGCGTAGGCGGCCAGGACGGCGGACGCGGCGATGGTCGCCACGATGAGGACGCCCGCCAGGTCCTCCGCCCGGCCGTAGCCGTAGGTGTAGCGGCGGTTGGCGGCCCGGCGGCCGAGGAGGAACGCGATCCCCAGCGGGACGGCGGTCAGCGCGTCGGCGGCGTTGTGGATGGTGTCCCCGAGCAGGCCACCGATCCGGACAGGGCGACGATCATGGCCTGGACGACGGTGGTGATCCCCAGAACGGCCAGCGAGATCCACAGTGTGCGCATGCCCTCGCGGGAGGTCTCCATGGCCGCGTCCACCTTGTCGGCGGCCTCGTGGCTGTGCGGGGTGATCAGGTGCGCGAGCCGGTGCCGCAGCCGCTTCAGCCGGGAGGCGCCGGGTCCCTGCCCGGCGTCCGCGCCGCCGTGACCATGCGGGTGACCGCGACCGCGATCCTGATCATGACCGTGAACGTGACCGTGACCGTGACCGTGAACGTGACCGTGATCGTGGCCGTGATGCGTGTGCTGCTTCCCGTCCATGCGGCTCACCGTGGCACAGGAGTCCGATTGCAGCCACAGCCGTCGTACACCCCCTGACCAGGTGCGATGCGCTCGCAACAGCCGCGTGCGGGCAGCTGCCGCCGACAGCGGCGAAACCCCAGGTCAGCCCCGGTCCGCCCAGCTGGTTTCCGCCCAGGGGTGGCGGTGCGGCAAGATGGGGTGTATCTGCCCACTGCCTGATTTCAAGCTGCCGGACGGTTTCTCTTGGCTGAGTTCATTTACACCATGCGCAAGGCGCGCAAAGCGCACGGCGACAAGGTGATCCTCGACGACGTCACACTGAACTTCCTCCCCGGAGCGAAGATCGGCGTCGTCGGCCCGAACGGCGCCGGTAAGTCGACCGTTCTGAAGATCATGGCTGGGCTGGAGCAGCCGTCGAACGGTGACGCGTTCCTCGCGCCCGGGTACAGCGTCGGCATCCTGTTGCAGGAGCCGCCGCTGAACGAGGAGAAGACCGTCCTGGAGAACGTCCAGGAGGGTGTCGCCGAGATCAAGGGCAAGCTCGACCGGTTCAACGAGATCGCCGAGCAGATGGCGACCGACTTCTCCGACGCGCTCCTCGAGGAGATGGGGAAGCTGCAGGAGGAGCTGGACCACGCGGGCGCCTGGGACCTCGACGCGCAGCTCGAGCAGGCCATGGACGCGCTCGGCTGCCCGCCCGGCGACTGGCCCGTCACCAACCTCTCCGGTGGTGAGCGGCGCCGCGTCGCGCTGTGCAAGCTGCTCCTGGAGCAGCCCGACCTGCTGCTGCTCGACGAGCCCACCAACCACCTCGACGCCGAGTCGGTGAACTGGCTGGAGCAGCACCTCGCCAAGTACGAGGGCACCGTCGTGGCCATCACCCACGACCGGTACTTCCTCGACAACGTCGCCGAGTGGATCCTCGAGCTCGACCGCGGCCGCGCCTACCCCTACCAGGGCAACTACTCCACCTACCTGGAGACCAAGGCCGCCCGCCTGAAGGTCGAGGGCCAGAAGGACGCCAAGCGGCAGAAGCGCCTGAAGGAAGAGCTGGAGTGGGTGCGCTCCAACGCCAAGGGGCGGCAGGCCAAGTCCAAGGCGCGTCTGGCGCGCTACGAGGAGATGGCCGCCGAGGCGGAGAAGATGCGGAAGCTGGACTTCGAGGAGATCCAGATTCCGCCGGGGCCGCGTCTGGGCAACGTGGTCGTGGAGGTCAACAACCTCTACAAGGCCTTCGGCGAGAAGGTCCTCATCGACGACCTCAGCTTCACGCTGCCGCGCAACGGCATCGTCGGTGTGATCGGCCCCAACGGCGCGGGCAAGACCACGCTGTTCAAGATGATCCAGGGCATCGAGCAGCCCGACTCCGGCACCATCAAGGTCGGCGAGACCGTCAAGATCTCCTACGTCGACCAGAGCCGCGAGAACATCGACCCCAACAAGACGCTCTGGGAGGTCGTCTCCGACGGGCTCGACTACATCAACGTCGGCCAGGTCGAGATGCCGAGCCGGGCGTACGTGTCCGCGTTCGGCTTCAAGGGACCGGACCAGCAGAAGCCGGCCGGGGTGCTCTCCGGCGGTGAGCGCAACCGGCTGAACCTGGCGCTCACCCTCAAGCAGGGCGGCAACCTGCTGCTCCTCGACGAGCCGACCAACGACCTGGACGTCGAGACGCTCTCCAGCCTGGAGAACGCACTGCTGGAGTTCCCGGGCTGCGCCGTGGTCGTCTCCCACGACCGGTGGTTCCTGGACCGCATCGCCACGCACATCCTCGCCTACGAGGGTGACTCCAAGTGGTTCTGGTTCGAGGGCAACTTCGAGTCCTACGAGAAGAACAAGATCGAGCGGCTGGGTCCGGACGCCGCGCGTCCGCACCGCGCCACCTACAAGAAGCTGACCCGGGGCTGATCGATCTTGCGGCACATCTACCGCTGCCCGCTGCGCTGGGCGGACATGGACGCGTACGGACACGTCAACAACGTCGTCTTCCTCCGCTACCTGGAGGAGGCCCGTATCGACTTCCTGTTCCGCCCGGACAAGGATTTCCAGCAGGGGTCCGTGGTGGCGCGCCATGAGATCGACTACAAGCGGCAGCTCGTGCACCGGCACCACCCGGTCGACATCGAGCTGTGGGTCACGGAGATACGG
>NZ_BAAAIZ010000001.1:10743-14441 GCF_039526425.1 Streptomyces thermospinosisporus | reverse complement strand
GCCGGCGACCGCTCGATCATCGCCGCGCGCGTCGGCGGCGAGCTCAAGGACCTCTCCTACGAGGTGCAGGACGGCGACCAGATCTATGTCCGGGCGTCGACCGTGATCGTGCCGTTCGACTTCGAGGCCCAGCGGCCGCGCCGGATCACCGCGGAGGAGCGGGAGTTCCTCGAGCGGTACCGGGACGAGTCCGCCGAGCCCGCCGGTCCGGCGAAGGACGACGACTCCGAGGAGGAGGCCGTCGCCGCATGACGGTGCTCCACCTGGCCGACGAGGGGGAGGCGGCGGATCTCGCCGCCTTCCTCTCCCGGCTGCTCCACTACGACCGTTCGGCGGCCGTGCGGATGCAGTCGGCCGGGACGGCGCTGGCCGTCTTCGGCCGGCCGCCGTCCTTCGAGGTGCTGGCGGTCCGCGCGGTGCGGCTCGCCAAGCCGTACGAGAACGGCCTCGACGTCACCCTCGACCGCACCGTCTCCGCCGGTGAGCTGCTGGAGTCGGTGGACGAGGCCGCCGCCACGGTCACCGTGCCCGCCGCGGTCACCGGCCCGCCCTGGGCCGGGGTGCTGCCGCCGCGCCGCGGCTGGCAACCCGAACCGGGACTGCCGGAGCCGGAGGAGCTGCGCGGCCTGGTCGCCGCCGCGGTCGCGGAGTTCAAGTCCCGCACGGCCGGGCTGCCGCCCGAGCGGCGCACCCGGGCCGAACTCGACCGGATCGGGCGGGAGATCTGGTCCCGCACGGTCGGCGACACCGCCCTCCCGGTGCGGGCGGTGCACGCGGCGCACACGCTGGGCTTCCTGCGCGGCACGGAGGCCGGGCTGTTCTCGTCCGGCGCGTGGCTGCGGCTGCGCACCCCCTACGGATCCGTCGCCGTACGGCGGTCGGGGCTGGGCGCGCTGGACGTCAGCGTGCGCTGAGGCGCGGGGAGGGTGCCCAGGCGCCGGTCAGCCCTTCAGCCCCCTCAGTCCTTCACCCCTCACCCCTCACCCCTCACCCCTTCACCCCACCACCCCTTCACCCCACCACCCCTTCACCCCTCCAGTCCTCCAGCCCTCCAGTCCTTCATTCCTTCCGTCCTTCAGTCCGTCCGGCTGTCGTCAGGGCGGACCGCGATGTGGTCGGGTTCCAGCTCCAGGGCGACGCGGTCGCGCATGTCGAGGGCGCGGGTGTACTCGGCGGGGAGCTGGAGGCGGCCGGCGCGGTCCAGCATCGCGTACTCCCGGGCCACCACCTTCTCGTCGCCGGTGACCTCGTCGACCTCGCTGCGGCGCAGCACCTCGGTGGAGGTGCGGCCGTCGCGGATGGCGACCGTGCGGCGGACCTCGTTGGCCACCGCCTGGTCGTGGGTGACGATCACGATGGTGGTGCCGAGCCGCTCGTTGGCGGTGCGGAAGGCGGCGAAGATCTGCTCGGCGGTGTGGGAGTCGAGTTCGCCGGTCGGTTCGTCGGCGAGCAGCACCGCCGGGTCGTTGGCGAGGGCCACGGCGATGGCGACCCGCTGCTGCTGGCCGCCGGACATCTCGTGCGGGCGGCGGTCGCGGCAGTCGGCGACCTGAAGCATCTCCAGCAGCTCCATCACGCGTTCCGCGCGGGCCCGGCGGGCGGCACGGCCCCGGCCCAGGATCCGGGCCGTGCCCTTCCCGGTGCTCTCCCCGGCGCCCTTCGCGCTGCGCAGTTGCAGCGGCAGGGCGACGTTCTGGGCCGAGGTGAGATACGGCAGCAGGTTGCGTGCGGTCTGCTGCCAGACGAAGCCGACGACCTCGCGCCGGTAGGCGAGCCGGTCCCGGGCGGTCATGGTGAGCAGGTCGCGCCCGGCCACCCGGGCCGCACCGGCCGTGGGGACGTCCAGACCGGCGAGGATGTTCATCAGGGTGGACTTGCCGCTGCCGGACGCGCCGACCAGCGCCATCAGCTCTCCCTCGCGGACCAGCAGGTCCAGCCCCTGCAGGGCCTGCACCTCCACACCGTCCGCGGTGAAGACCCGCACCAGCCGGTCGCAGGTGATGAGCGCGTCGTGGCCGAAGGCGGGCCGGTCGCGGTCGGCCGTGACGCGGCGGGTCAGGTCGTCCAGCGTGGGGTTCGTGGTCATCGGGGACCTCCTCCGGGTGCGGTCGCGCGGTGCCGTGGCGGCCACGGGGTCATCGGGCATCGCCCGCTCTCAGCTCCCGTACCGAGCCGCGGCGGCTCGTCCACCAGGCCTGCGCCACCGAGATGCCGACGGTGAGTGCCAGCACGGCCAGCGCCGGCACCAGCAGCGACACCGGGTCGACGGGCAGCGTGGTCCCGCCGGGCGGGAAGACGGACGAGGGGACGGCGACGGCGGTCAGGTCGATGCCGGGGGCGAGCAGCCGGATGGTGGCCCAGGCGGTGAGCGTGCCGCCCAGCGCGGCGAGCAGTGCCTGCGGCAGGGACTCCAGGACCAGCAGCCGGCGTCCCTGGGCGCGGGTCAGGCCCATGGTGCGCAGCCGGCCGAGCAGCGCGGCCCGTTCGGGGGCGGCGCGCACCAGGGTCAGCAGCAGGGCGAGGACGGCGTAGCCGGCGCCGGCCGCCACGGCCGCGGTGTAGACGCGTTCGGCGCCGGACTGCAGGGGCGAGTCGACGTACCCGGCGCGCTCCTCGGCGCGGATCTGCACGGTGGGCCCGGTGCCCGCCGCCCTGCGCAGGGCCGCCGCGTCGGGGGTGCCGGTCGCCAGCAGCGCGGTCGTCCGGGCGGCCCGTGCGGACAGCGCGGAGCGGTCCACCACCAGGAACGCCTCGCCGGCCACGGCCGGGGTGCGGTCCCGCACCTGGGTGATCCGTACGGTGACGGCGCTGCCGTCCTCCATGCGGACGAGGAAGGGGCGGGTGCCGTAGCGCTCGGCCACGTCGGTGGACGCGAGGGCCGGCACGGGGGTCTCCTCGCCGGGCGTGCCCGGTGCCCGCAGCGCCCGGTGGTCGAACGGGCCGACGCCCGTGTGCCGGGCGAGTGCCGCGTACCCGGCCGGGGCGACGCCCGCCACCGGGACCGTCCGTTCGCCGTCCAGCGGGCGGGCGTTGTAGGAGATGGCGGCGGTGGTGACCTGCTCGACGCCGGGCACCCGGCGGACCCTGTCCGTCACGGCGACGGGCAGCGCGTGCAGGGACTCGACGCGGGCGTCGGCGCCGACGGCGAGCACGGCCGCCCGTTCCCGCGCCCCGGCCACGCCGCTGAGCACCGAGCCGCCGAAGGCGGCCGTGGTCAGCGCGGTGAGCAGCGCGAGCAGCGGCAGCACCGCCGAGCCGGAGGCGCGGCCCGCGCGGGCCAGGGACAGCGGGCCGACCACACCCCGCAGCCGCCCGGCCGGGCGGGCAAGACCGCGCAGCGGCAGCGGATACAGCCGCACCAGCACGAAGGAGGCGATCACCGCGACCAGCACCGGAGCGAGCGACACCAGCTGGTCGCCGGAGGCGTCCGGCCCGCCGGACGGGCCCCGGGTGCGCAGCGCCACCACGGCGCCCACCGCCAGGGTGAGCAGGGTGAGTTCGGCGACGGTCCGGCGCCGGGAGGGCCGGGCGGTGGTCGCGTCCTGGCGACCGGTGTGGACGCGGACGGCCAGGTGCGCGGCGGCCGCGCGCAGCGGCAGGGCGAGACGGGGCAGCAGCGGCTCGGCGGTGCGGCGCCGCAGGGCGCCCTGCCACACGCCCCAGCCGTAGGCCAGGTCGTCCAGGCGGCGGATCGCGGT
>NZ_BAAAIZ010000001.1:2083-10733 GCF_039526425.1 Streptomyces thermospinosisporus | reverse complement strand
GCCACGGAGTGGCCGGGCCTGGCCCCGGGCAGCAGCAGCCACGCGGCGGCCAGCCCCGCCCCGGCCGCGGGCAGTGCGACCACGGCCGTCTCGGCCAGCAGCCGCCCGGCGATGCCCCGCAGGGAGCCGCCGCGGGCCCGGAGCAGGGTGAGTTCCCCGTGCCGCCGGCCGGCCGCCAGACCGCCCGCCATCAGCAGCACCACGGCGGCCACGGTGCCCGTGCCGAAGGCGGCGACGGCGACCATGGGGGCGATGGCGGAACGCATCCGGGAGTACTCGGCGAGCACCTCGTCCAGCTCGGTGCTGGTCGCGACCTCCGGCGCGGTGGCCTGGCGCACCCGCTGCTGGGCAGGGCCGGACTCCAGCGAGGCCACCGCGGTCCGCAGCCGGGACACCTCGTGGGCGTGCAGGCCGCCGGGCGAAGGCGCCTGCTGCCAGTAGCGCCAGGGCTCCAGCGGGGTGCCCAGCAGCGCGGGTGCCGCGTCGGGCGGCAGCAGCAGGGAGCCCTTCCAGTACTGCCGCATCTCCGGGTCGCCGGACAGGACGGTCAGGACGGGGGTGCGCAGCAGCGGATCGGCGGACCAGTACGCGCCCTTCGGCTCGCGGGGCTCCACGATGCCGGTGATCCGCACCCTGAGCGGGGGACGTTCCAGGCCCGGGAAGCTGAGGACGGAGCCCACCTCGATGCGCAGGGCGCGGGCGGTGCCGGTGGTGACGGCGCCCTCGACGGCGGCGGTGGCGGCGGTGACCTCTCCCGTCGTCCTGGGCAGCCGGCCCTCGTGCAGCCGGGAGTGGCCGGCGAGCCCGTTCGGGGCTGCGAGGGACAGCCGGGCGGGCAGACCGTCCGGGCGGGGCAGCCAGGGTTCGGACATCTCCGCCTCCTCACCGGTCCGCACGCCGTGGGAGGACTGCTCGGTGTCGACGGGCAGGTGACGGCGGGTCAGGTCGAGGATCCTGGCCTGGTACGCGTCGAGGGCGTCTCCGCGCAGGGCCGCCTCGCGCTCGGCCGGGGAGGCGGAGAAGTCGGGCTGCGGTGCCGTCACCCGCACGGTGACCCGGTCGGCGCCCGCCGACTCCACGGCCCGGCGCAGCCCGGCGTCCCCGTACCGGTCGACGGCACGGGGCAGCGCGGCGGCCAGGAACGCGGTCACCGCCACCAGCAGTGCCAGCGCCAGCGCGGCTCCGGGTGCGGACCGCAGCCGGGTCCGCACCCAGGGCGCGACCGGCGCGGGCGGTCGGGACGTGCCGGGCACCTCACTCGCCTCCCTGTTCGCGCAGGGCCGGCACCGGGTCCGCGCGGCGCAGCGAGAGCACGGCCGTGACCAGGAGCGGCACCAGCGCGACCGTCATCAGCAGCACCGCCACCCGGGCCGGCGGCAGCTCCACCAGCACCTGCGGCACCGGCCGGGCGGCCTCGGACGTCAGCATGATCAGCGGGATCACCGCCCGCGCCAGCACGGCCCCGAGCAGTACCCCCACCCCCAGCGCCAGGGCGACCAGCACCCCGTGCTCCAGCAGCACCACCCGCGACAGCCGCCGCCGGGAGGCGCCCAGGGCGCGCAGCACCGCGAACTCCGCCGACCGCTCGCGCAGCGCCCCCGCCGTGCTCACCGCGAAACCCACCGCGGTCAGCGCCGCCGCCGCGAGCGCCGCCGCGCCGAAGGCCGCCTCGGGACCGGCGCCGAACGGGTCGTCGCGCAGCTGAGCGGCGATCTCGTCGCGCACCACCACGCGGGACGGGTCGACGTCCGGCCGCGCCCGCAGCGCCCCGGCCACCTTCTCGGAGGCGCCCGGCGCGGTCCGCAGCCACCACTCGGTGGGCGCCACCCCCGAGCCGTACCGGTCCTGCAGGACCCGGTTGACCGACCGCAGGTCAAGGAGCAGGGCCCCGCCGTCGTCCGCCCCGCCGGACGGCGCCGACGGCAGCTCCCGCACCGAGCGGGTGATCCGCACCGGCACCGTGGATCCGTCGACGGTGACGTCCACCCGCTGCCCGGTGCGGGCGCCGGTCGATTCCAGATACCGGTCCGTGGCCACACCGCTGATCACCGGCGTCTCCGGCTGCGGAAGCTGCATCCGGACGGTGACCATCCAGTTCGCCCAGCGGTTCTCCCGGGGGATGCGGCCGGTGCCGTAGGTGACGGTCAGCGGGCCGCCCGGGGTGAGGCGGGGCCGGGACGGGCTGCTGCGGGCGTCGGCGGCGCTGCCGCTGGTCTTCGCCGACAGCGTCCACGCGGACCGCGCCGAGGGGAGCGCCAGGCGCCGGTCCCGGCCGCCGGCGTCCGTGGCCGTCAGCGAGCCGGCGGTGAAGCGGTGTGTCCGGGCCCGGCCGCGCGGCTGGGGCAGGTCGAGCTGGAGCCCGGTCAGCGTCATGGGGCCCGGTGAGCCCTCGGAGGCGGCGGCGAGGTCCAGGGTGAGCGCGTGGGTGCGCCCGTCGCCGGGGAGCCGGCCCAGCGGAAGCCGGTGGGGGACGCCGTACTGGTCGACGAGCGTGACCCGCACCTCCACCGCCGAACCCGGCCCGGCGCCCGTCAGCCGCCCCGCCAGGGTCAGCCGGCGGGTGCCCTCGGGAATCCGCACACCGGCGGTTTCGCCCTTCGGGGTGAGCGAGCCGAGCAGGTCGTCCACCGGCTCGTCGGCCAGGTCGGAGCGCATCAGCACGGTCCCGGCCGCGTGCCCGGTGTCCAGCGCCAGCACCGTCGCGGTGCGGTTGCCCGACAGCGGCACCTCCGTGCGATGTGCGGGGGCGACGGCCCGGACGCCCGGGACGGCCCCGTAGGTCTCGGTACGGCCCGGCTCACTGTCGCCCGCGGCCAGCAGCCGCACGTGGGCGCCGGCCCGGAAGTCCGCCTGGTCGCTCTGCGAGCGGTCCCAGGAGGAACCCTGGCCGATCGCCAGCATGCCCAGCGCCACCGCCAGCACCAGCAGCAGCACCGGCCCCGCGCCGCGCATCGGGCGGCGGCTGAACTGCCAGCCCGCCAGCGCCCCCGGCAGCCCGCGGCTGCCGGCCGCCCGCCGCTCCGCCAGCCGTGCCACCGGCGGCAGCAGCCGCAGCGTCAGCACGGTGCCGGCGAGCAGCGCCAGCGCGGGCGCGGTGACCAGCAGCGGGTCGATGGCGTCGCTGTCGATGTCGTGGCCGATCGCGCCGGACGGCTGCCGGCTCAGCTGCCAGTACGCCACGGCGGCCACCGCCAGCAGCCCCAGGTCCGCCCCGGCGCGCACCGCACCGGGCAGCGGGCGGGCCCGGCCGGGCCGGAACAGCGACCGGGACGACAGCAGCGCGGGCACCGTGACGGCCAGCGCGCAGCCCAGTGCCACCGCCGCCGCCACCAGCCACACCGTGCCGCGCCCGGCCGCGTCCCCGACCGAGGTGTCCAGGTGCAGCCCGATCCGGGCCAGCGCGCCCTGCCCGGCGAGCAGCCCGGTCAGCGGGCCCGCGAGCAGCGGGGCGCAGGCCGCCGCGGGCACGGCCAGCAGCAGCGCTTCCACCGCGGCGACCCGCGCCACCTGGGCGCCGGAGCCGCCGCGCGCCCGCACCAGCCGGGTCTCGCCCGCCCGTTCGGCGCTGAGCAGCCGGGCCACCAGCAGCAGGGTGCACACGGCGAGCAGAGCCAGCTGCAGTGCGATGATCAGCAGGGTGGAGCGGGAGACGAGCAGCGAGCGCTCCACCCGGTCGAGCACGCCGGGCAGCGCACTGGTGGCCTCCGCGCCGCCCAGCGCCTCGTCCTCGCGCAGGGCGGCGGTGCCGGCCCGCATCGCCTCGCGCAGCGCGTCGATCCGCTCGGTGCGCAGCGCCGTGAAGTCGGCCGCGGCCAGCCAGGCCGTGCCGCCCTCGCTGACCCGGTCACCGGCGAGCACGGACGGCGGGGCGAGCAGCGGGCCGTAGGTGGTGAAGTCGATCTCGACGGTGCCGCGCCCGTGCAGCTCGTCCAGCTGCCAGTAGGGGCGGGTGACGTCCACCGGCCGGTACACGCCGGTGATCCGCACCGGCACCGGAGGGCCGCCGAGACGGTCGGCGAGAGTCAAGCGGGCACCCGCCTTCAGGCCGAGGCGGTCGGCGGCAGCCTCGGGCACCGCGGCCTCGACCGGCCCGGATCCGGTGGCGGCCCGCGGCATCCGGCCCTCGGTGATCCGCACCTGGGCCGGCTCCAGCGCCGCGAAGTGGGTGAGATCGGGGTCGTCGTCCGCAGTGTCGGGGTCGTCGTCCGCAGCGCGGTCCGGGGAGCGGTCCGCGGTGCGCTCCGCGGCGCGCTCGCCGGCGGGCCGCAGCGAGCCGGGGAGGGCGTACGGGCCGGAGCGGCTCAGGCTGCTCAGGGTCACCGGCAGACCGTCGAAGGCCCGCCGGGCCCCCTCGCGCACGGCCGGCTCGGCCTCGGCGCGCTCCTTCGCCGGTACGTCGGACTCGACGACGAGCGTGGTGCCGGCGGCGTTCCGCTCGTCGCCGAGCGCGTGGCGCAGGGCGGCGTCGCCGATGGCGGCGGAGTAGGCGGTGAGGGCGGCCAGGACCGTGGTGGTCAGCAGAACGGTGAGCAGAGCCGCGGCGAGCAGCGGCCGGTGGGCCCGTGCCCGCGCGAGGACGAACCTCGCCAGTCCCCCCGCGCTCCCCACCCGAGCCCCCCGCCCGTGTCGTCCCGCCCCTGTTGTCCAGACCTCCGGGCGATGGTGTCAGAGACGACCGGCCGTCGGTAAGCGCTTGTCGCGCGGACTTGACCAGATCGTGATCGAATACCGGCGAAGAGTGACCGGATTCCGCACGGCGGGGGACGCGGGTGCGGGGCCCACACGGGCCCAGGGGACGTGCGCGGGGCTCAGTCCGGGGTGTTGATCATCGAGGCCGCGGCGTACGTGAGGTACTTCCACAGGGCCTGCTCGTGCTCCTCGGACAACCCCAGCTCGTCCAGGGCGGCCCGCATGTGCTTCAGCCAGGCGTCGTGCGCCGCCCGGTCGACCCGGAACGGGGCGTGCCGCATCCGCAGCCGCGGGTGCCCCCGTTTCTCGCTGTACGTCGTCGGACCGCCCCAGTACTGCATGAGGAACAGCGCCAGGCGCTCCTCGGCGGGGCCCAGGTCCTCCTCGGGGTACATGGGCCGCAGCACCGGGTCCTCGGCCACTCCCTGGTAGAAACGGTGGACCAGCCGGCGGAAGGTCTCCTCCCCGCCGACCTGCTCGTAGAAGGTCTGCTCCTGAAGCGTGCCACGCCGAATCTCTGTCACGCCGTCCATGCTCTCAGACCGATCGGGTTAGGACTCAAGACCTAGGTCCGCCCGCAGGCAGCCGTCCCGCACCTACCGTGGAGACATGGGCGGGCATGGGCATGCGGTGCGGCCGGAGCTGGAGGAGATCGCCGTCCCGGCGCGCGAGGCGCTGGTGCGGGAGATCGCCGCGAGCGGGGCCTTCGACGAGGACCCCGTCTGGCGCGAGGTGTTCGCGGCCGTGCCCCGGCATCTGTTCGTGCCGTCCTACTACGTCGGCACCGCCGGGGGCTACGAGCGGCGCAGCTGCGACGACCCCGATCCGCGGGCGCGCGAGCAGTGGCTGCGCGGCGCCTACCAGGACACCCCGCTGGGCCTCGTGCTGCGCGACGGCGAACTGCTCTCCTCCAGCAGCCAGCCGTCCCTGATGGCGCTGATGCTGGCCGCCCTCGGAGTCCGGGACGGCGACCGCGTGCTGGAGATCGGCACCGGCAGCGGCTACAACGCCGCCCTGCTCGCCCACCGGCTCGGCGACCACGACCTGGTCACCACCATCGACCTCGACCCGGAGATCACCGGGCCGGCCCGCCGCAATCTGGCCGCCGCCGGCTACCACCCGGCCGTCGTCACCGGCGACGGGGCGCGCGGCGTCCCCGACCGGGCCCCCTTCGACCGGATCATCGCGACCTGCGCCCTGCCCTCCATCCCGCCCGCCTGGCTCGCGCAGACCCGCCCCGGAGGCCGGATCCTCGCCCCCTGCGCCACCGGCGTCGTGGCGCTCACCGTGCACGACGCGGGCCGGGCCGAGGGGCGCTTCCTGCACACCCCCGCCTACTTCGTCCCGCTGCGCGGCGCGACCCGCTCGCGGCCGGAACCACCCGATCCGACCGGCCTGCCGGAGGAGGCCGCACGGCACGAGTCGTTCCGCTTCCTGCTGGCGCTGACCGCCGCCAGCGGCCTCGATCCCCGCGAGGCGTACGAGGTGTGGGAACGCGCCGAGCGGCCGCCGCGCGAACGCTACGGCCTCACCGTCGACGGCGACGGGACCCGGGCCTGGCTGGACGACCCGGACGGTCCCCACGTCTGGCCGCTCGCCCCCGCCGGCCAGACCGCCTGAGCGGGGGCGGGGCGGAGCGGCTTGGTTTGCTTATTACGTGCGGCGGATGGTGATCGTCGTCCAGGCGCCCACGTGCACCCGGTCCCCGTCCTGGAGCGGCACCGGGACGAAGGGCTGGATGGGCTCCTCGCCGCCGTTGACCGTGGTGCCGTTGGTCGAGTTCTGGTCGACGACCGCCCAGCTGCCGTCCGGCTGCTGGACCAGCACCGCGTGCTGGTGCGAGACGCCCGGGTCCTCCGGCGGGGTCGACAGGTCGATGTCCGGGGTGTCGCCGGTGGAGTGGCGGCGGCGCCCGATGGTGACCTGGTTGCCGGTGAGCGGACGCGTCTGCTCCGGCGAGTACGCGGGCAGGTTCAGGCCCGCGGCCTCGGGACCGGAGCGCTGCATCATCGCCATGAAGTACTCACGGTCGGGACCGATGATCGCCGTCCAGGTGCCCTGGCCCTGGTTGTTGTTCTGCTGCTGGCCGTAGCCGCCGGGGCCCTGCGGCGCCTGGGTCGCGCCGGGCTGCGGGTAGCCGTACCCGCCGCCCTGCTGGCCGGGGCCGCCCGCGGGCGGGGAGATCACCCAGTCGTCGTCCCCGCCGCCGTAGGACGGGCCGCCCTGCGGACCGCCCGGCTGCTGCCCGCCGGTGTCCTGCTGCGGGTATCCGGGCGGGGCCGCCGGACCGCCCTGGTAGCCCTGCGGAGCACCGGGACCGCCGGGGCCACCCGGGCCGCCGTATCCGGGCGGGCCGGGCGGGATCGGCTCGGCGGGACGGTTCACCTGCGAGGGACGCGAGCCCTGGTAGTCGTACGCGTCGCCGCCGCCGTAGGACGGGCCGGGCGGCTGCTGGTAGTGGCCGCCGGGACCACCGGGGCCGCCCGGCCCGGGGGCCGGCGGGCGCGGGGCGGGCGGGGTGTAGGTGGTCGCCGTGTTCGTCAGGAAGTTCCAGCGGCACTCCTCACAGAACGGCGCGCCGCCCTCACGCGGCGTACGGCACTGCGGGCACAGCTCGGGCTGGCCGCCGCCGAAACCACCGGGGCCGCCGGGACCACCGTGGCCCTGCGGGCCGCCGGGCGGCGGGAAGCCGTAGCCGCCGGGAGCGGGCGGCGGAGGAGGGGGCGGAGGCACGGCACCCGCCATGCGGTGACCGCAGACCTCGCACCAGTCGTCGGAACCCGACTGGTGTCCGTTCGGGCAGGTCGGCATGTCGGCGCTTCCCCCTCTCCTTCCCGGCCGCATCCGACCGGATTTTCTCCAACCCCAAGGGGGTCAGGCTCTTCACTGACAGGTACGTACAGGCACTTTCAGGTGCTTGCAGGTCACTTCTTTACACGAACGGTCTTGGTGGACCGAGTCTCGAGCGTCATCTCGTCGGCCTCCTCGACCTTCGCCTTCAGTCGCACAGTACCGGTCGCGGCGTCCACGACGTCCACCACCTTCGCAAGCAGTTTCGCAGTATCCGCGTTGCCGGACGCGCTCGCCAGCTGAACCGCACGGCCCAGTTTGGCCGTTGCTCCATCAAAATCGCCCGCTTTGCGCAGATCAAGTCCCTGCTGGATGACCTGTGCCAGTTCGGCCTGTCCCGTGTAGTGCGCGACCTGCGGGTTGATGGCGGTCGACGCGGCCACGTCGTCGGTCCACACGGCCCGCACCAGGCCCTGCGCGCCGAGGTTCTCCACGGTGCCGTCGGGCCGCGGAATCACCAGGGACACGCGGGCGGCCAGCATCTCCTGGCCGATGCCGGCGGGCGGCACCTCGACACAGATGTGGTAGTCGCGGGACTCGTCGCCCCAGGACCCCAGCGGGTAGTCGCCGGCCCGCGGACCGGCCTCGGTGCGGCGGTCGGTGAGCTCCTCCACCGTCGGGGCCACCTGCTTGACGAATCTCACAGTGGTGCCCACCGGGGTCCACAGCCGCAGGGAGACGTCCGCGACCTCCTTGCCCATCGCCGCCTCCATCATCTGCGTGAAGTCCGCGGCGAGTCCGGCCGGATCGGCGACGATGTCGGCGGTGCCGAGCAACGCCGAGGCGATCCCTGTGACTTCTTTCACTTCCCAGTCGGTGCCGACCCCGCGCGCGTCGCAGGTGAAGCGCCCGGCGCAGGCGTCCAGCGCCGCCTTCAGGTCCTTGGGCGACTCGTGCTCGTTGCGGCCGTCGGTGAGCAGGATGCCGTGCCGGATCGCCACGTCCGCCGACGCAAGCAGCGTGTCGGCCAGCCGCAGCCAGGTGCCGATCGCCGTGCCGCCGCCCGCGCTCAGCTTGCGCAGCGCCTGCTTGGCCTGGTCGCGGGTGGCGGCGTGGGCGACGATGCGCTGGGGGCGGCGGTCGGCGACGGCGGAGACCACGGCCGCTCCCC
>NZ_BAAAIZ010000001.1:0-1994 GCF_039526425.1 Streptomyces thermospinosisporus | reverse complement strand
GACCACGGCGAAGTGGACGCCGTCGCGCAGCGCGTCGATCGCGGCGGCCGTGGCGTCCCGGGCGTTGCGCATCTTGGTCGGCGGGTAGTCCATCGAACCCGAGCAGTCGACCATCAGCACCACCGCGGCCGACGGGCCCTCGCCCGGCGAGTACAGATGCGGTGCCGTCACCGCGTTGCCGATGGTGCCGCCGCCGGTCGCGGTCACCGTGACGACGGCGTCGACCTGCCCGGCCCCCTCGGGCAGGTACTCGTTCTGGTACACATCCACCGAGAACCGGGGCACGTTCGATTTCGAAAGATTGGCCATGCCAGCTTCGATCCCCCTCAATGCCCCCGCGAGGCGCGGGCGGCGTCGGACCACGGACCGGTCCCCTCCGGCCCGTTGATACTTCCCCGCTTCAGGCCCGCGCTACGCGGCGAGTGCCCGGCCGGTACGCGGCCTCTCAGGCCGATCCTGCCCCCGCGGCGGCGGCCGGGAACGGCACCAGAGCCACTGTTACGTTGTCGTGGCCCCCGCCGTCGAGGGCGTGACCGACCAGCACCCGGGCGCTGTGCAGCGGGCGCAGATGGGCGTCGGCCGGCACCACCTCCGCCATCTCCTCGGCGGACTCCGCGTAGTTCCACAGGCCGTCGGTGCAGACCACGACCAGGCCCGGCCGGTCCGGTTTGAACGAGGCGGTGTGCGGCTCCAGTTCGTAGGCGTCCGCGCCCAGCCAGCCGGTGATCGCGTGCGCGCGCTGGTCGGCGTACGCCTCGGCCTCGCCCATCAGGCCCGCGGCGACCATCTGCGCGGCCCAGGAGTCGTCCTCGGTGAGCCGGGCCGGCGGGGCGGAGCGGTCCACCGGGACCCAGTAGGCCCGGCTGTCGCCGACCCAGCCGACGATGAGCAGCCCGCCGGTGACGACGGTGCCGACGATCGTGCAGGCCGGGGCGTTCTGATGCCGTGCGTGCTCACGGGCGGTCGCGGGCTCGTCGGCGAGGGCGTTGACCGCGTCCGAGGCGGCGAGGATCGCGTCGTGCATCGCCTGCTGCGGGTGCGTGCCGCGCGGCAGGGCCGCCAGCAGCGACTCGCTCGCCGCGCGGGCGGCGGCCAGCGAGGCCTCGTCCGGGCGGGTCGCCGAGGAGACGCCGTCGCAGACGATCGCCACGGAGGCGGGGGAGCCGTCGGGCAGCGTGGTGGTGCCGATCGCGAAGGCGTCCTCGTTGCGGTGGTGGCGCAGGCCACGGTCGCTGACCGCGGCCACGGGGCCGCATTCCTGTTCCATGTGGTCCCGTTCGCGCGGCTGGGCGTGGCCGCAGTTCTCGCAGTAGCCGTCGTCGTCCACCCGTCCGGCGCGGCAGGCCACGCACACGGTACCGCTCTCGCCCTCGGCGGGCCCGGCCGCGGCGGCGCTCTGCGCCGGTCCGGGCGGGGGAGCGGCCCGCATCGGCTCGGCGGCGGCCACCCGGGGGTCCGGCGCCTGCAGCGGGTAGTCCTCGGGCTGGGCGGGCCGGTAGACGCCGCCACCGGGGGCGTGCTGCGGCTGGGAGGCTCCGGCGGCGGGGGAGGCCGCGGCGGGCTGCGCCTCCTGCCGGCCGGGCGCGGGGGCGGGCTGCGATGCGGACTGTGGTGCGGGCTGTGGTGCGGCCTGCGATCCGGGCTGAGTTGTGGGCTGTGCTGCGGTCTGCGGCGCGGGCTGTGCTGCGGGCTGCGGCGCGGGCTGTGGTGCGGGCTGCGGTGCGGCCGGGGGTGCGGCGGGCGCCGGAGGCGGTGCGGAGGGCGCGGCGGGCTGCGCCTCCTGCCGGCCGGGCGCGGGGGCGGGCTGTGATGCGGACTGTGGTGCGGCCTGCGATGTGGGCTGAGTTGTGGGCTGTGCTGCGGTCTGCGGCGCGGTCTGCGGCGCGGGCTGTGGTGCGGGCTGCGGTGCGGCCGGGGGTGCGGCGGGCGCCGGAGGCGGTGCGGAGGGCGCGGCGGGCTGCGCCTCCTGCCGGCCGGGCGCGGGGGCGGGCTGT